>CAUPNJ010000008.1:0-15092 GCA_963512515.1 uncultured Candidatus Saccharibacteria bacterium
GGGATCACGGACCGGCGTGAAATTGGTACGAAATGGTCGCTAGAAGAATATATCACCAAGGCGCGTGAGTCGATGGTGGCAAATTCGGAAACTTGGGAAAGTACGATTCTGCGCATTGGGCGTTGGGTAGATTTTAAGGGTGCTTATCGCACGATGGACAAAGATTTTATGGAGTCGGTGTGGTGGGCGTTTGCTAAGCTTTATAAGGCGGGGAAGATTTTTGAAGGGCGTAAAGTTTTGATGTATGATACGAAGTTTGCGACGCCGGTATCAAAAGCAGAAGTGACGATGGATAATGATGCTTATAAGGAAGTGACGGATCCGAGTGCTTATGTGAAGTTTGAGCTTAGAAAAAAGTCCTTGAATCGTATTTTTGAGGACACACTCAAGGCCGTTCGGCCAAGCTTACGGTCCTCAAAAATAGATTCAAGGGACTTTTCGGCCGAGCTTACAGCCTCGCAAGAAGCTGATTTAAGCTTATCTTCAAAAATAGATTCAAGGGACTTTTCGGCCGAGCTTACAGCCTCGCAAGAAGCTGATTTAAGCTTATCTTCAAAAATAGATTCAAAGGACTTTTTGGCCGAGCCTACAGCCTCGCAAGAAGCTGATTTAAGTTTGTCCGCAAAAATAGATTCAAAAGACACAGGAAGCGATAGTGTTTATTTATTAGCGTGGACGACGACGCCGTGGACTTTGCCTGCGAACATGGTTTTGGCGGTTAACCCAGAATTGGAATACGGTTTATACGAAGTTGAGGGCGAATATTTGGTCTTTGCAACTAGTTTGGCGGAGAAAATTTTTGCGGTCAAAAAACTAGATTTGGTTGCGCCGTTGGCTAAATTTAGCGGTAAGGATTTGGCAGGATTGGCGTATCAGCCATTAATAAATGCTATTTCGGAGAAAGAACGAAAGTCAGAGACTTATCATGTGTTGGCGGCGGATTTTGTGTCGAGTGAAAATGGTACGGGTATAGTACACTGTGCGCCGGCGTTTGGTGAGGATGACTACGAATTATGCCAGAAACATGAAGTGGATTTTGTGGATGGCCTAGATGAGAATGGGTATTATTTGCCAGAAATGGCGGAAAAGCTGCATGAGCTGGGCGTACGCGACACAGATGAACATGGAATTGAACTTTGGGCGGCGAATAAATTTATTGCAAAAACATTGGAAGAAAAAGGCGCAGTTTGGGCGATCGAATATATCAAACACGAATATCCGTTTAATCCGCGCTCAAAACAGCGAGTGATTTATCGAGCGTTTCCGAGTTGGTTCATGAATATTACGGGCGGAAAGTCGTTGATGTTGGCGGAGAACGAAAACATCAATTGGTTCCCAGAACATTTGAAACACGGGCGTTTTGCTAAAAATATTGAACAGGCGCCTGATTGGAATTTGAGCCGAGATCGTTTTTGGGCAACGGCGATGCCAGTTTGGCAGGGCGATAAAGGCGGAATGATTGTGGTGGGGTCGTACGAAGAGCTTTTTGAACTTTCGGGAGTAAGATTAGAAGATTATCATCGTCCGTGGGTGGATGAAGTGGTGATTTATGCAGATAAATTAAGTGATGAAGCGCGCGAAAAATACGGTATGCAGAAGGGGGAAGTGTTTAGGCGGGTGGAGAAGGTTTTGGACTGTTGGTTTGAGTCGGGTGCAATGCCGTTTGCACAGATGCATTATCCGTTTGAAAATAAGGAAAAATTTGAGGCGAACTATCCGGCCGATTTTATTGTGGAATATGTGGGTCAGGTTAGAGCGTGGTTTTATTATGTGCATGCTTTAAACACCGCCTTAGCGGAGGTGGGGGCGTTTGGGAAGAAGGCAAAAACAGGGGCGAAAAATGCCTATAAAAACGTGATTACGACTGGCACTTTGGCGGGGAATGATGGACGTAAAATGAGTAAATCGTTGGGGAATTTTACGGATCCAAATGAGCTGATGGATAAATTTTCGGCGGATTCGCTGCGCTTTTTGTTACTGTCTTCGCCGGTGCTAGCAGGGGAAGATTTTGCATTGCTCGATAAAGACGTATCGGATGTGGCGCGCAAGCTTGCGATGATTTGGAATGTGTATGATTTCTTTACGATGTATGCAGAAGTGGATGGATTTGATTCAAATCAAGCTTTGAAACCGGAGCAGTTTAAGAATCCTTTGGATGTTTGGATGGTGTCGAGAATTTATGAAGTGAGAAACGAAATAACGGCTGAGATGGAAGCTTATAATTTGCCAAAAGCACTGGAAAATGTATTGCCACTTTTGGATGATTTGTCGAACTGGTTTGTCAGGCGTAGTCGTAGGCGTTTTTGGAAGTCAGAAGACGATAATGATAAGCTAGAGGCCTATTCGACGCTGTATTTTGCCTTAGCTTATTTGGCGCAGATTTTGGCGCCATTTGTGCCATTTTTGGCGGAAGAACTGTATCAGCAGATGACGGGAAGTAAAGAATCGGTACATCTTTTGGACTGGCCAAAGTCTGGCAAGATTGATGAAGTAGTGTTGGCACAGATGGCACGCACTAGAGTAATTATTACAGAGGGGCTAGGGCTAAGGATGATGAAATCTGAGCAAGAGGAACAGATAAAAGTGCGTCAGCCGCTGGCGAGCCTGACCTACAAAGGAGAGGCTTTGCCGGAGTTTTATGAGCAGATTATACGTGATGAGGTGAATGTGAAAGTGGTTAAAAACGGGGATAAGATGGAGTTAGATAAGGTTTTGACTGAGGAGCTGAAGGCAGAAGGTTTTGCTCGGGAATTAATTCGTTTTGTCCAGTCGGCGCGCAAGAAAGCGGGGCTAAATGTGGACGATAGGATTAAACTGTCGATGTCTTGTGAGTTGGCGCCAGAGTGGCGGGAGCTGGTGGCTGCGGAAGTTTTGGCGGTGGAGATGGTGAAAGATGGTAATTTTGAGTATGATGAAATTGTAGAAGTAACAGGGAAGAAAGTTGTAATTTCGCTGGAAAAAGCATAAATAGTATTGACAATTTTAACTTTTTGTGATACTATAAAACATAGTTAGATAATAAAAAACAAAAAAGTCTAACAAAATAAAAATAAACATAAACAGGAGGAGAAACGCCAATAATTTGGCAAAAAAACTAAAAGAAAAGATAAAAGACTAGCCAAAAGATAATTGAATAAGGAAACTGTTCAGGAGTCTAAAACCAATGTAAAAAGAAAAAAAAGAAAAAAGGAAAATAAATGTCATTTGAATTTTATGAAAATGAAGTAGGATATTCAGCTCAAAGCAATGTAAGTCAGGAAGCTCTGATTAAATTACAAAAAAGAGCCGAAAGACAGGGTAAGCAGCTAAAATATCTATTCGCTTCTAGATAAGGATCAAATATAAGATAGACTAAAAAGCCGAGCTTTTATGCTCGGTTTTTTGATGACAGGAACTAAACTCTTGACAAAATAAACCATAACTACTATTCTGTGGACAGATAAGCATAAAAAATAAACATGAAAGGTCTCCACATGCAAGAACAAACTAATACAGGAAGAGAGCATTTGGCTGAAGACGACAAACCTCTAACCGAGGAAGATTTGGCTGGTTTCACTAATAATCAACTGATCATGATTTTTATTGAGGGATTGATTGAGGAAAAGGGATTGGTAGGGAATGACAGATTGAGAGCAGATTTGAAGCGAAGATTTGACGTTTTTTATGGCATGAAATTGGCACAGCAGCTATCTGCGGATGAAAAAGAACAAGTGCAAGAGGCGAGTCGTTTTGACGCGCTAAATAGTAGTGTGTTGACGCAGATTTTAGAAGACTCTGGCGTGGATACGGAAAATATTATTCAGAAAGCGATGGACGGTTTTAGGGTGCAATATTTGCAGGAAGGAGTCCAAAATGCCTAATCCAAATCAGTTGAATAATACACAGTCGAACGAATTGGACGATCGCTGGAAAGCATTGTCTGAGTTTGAGTCGAATATTTGGGGGAATGTCAAGCATGAAGATAATCCAGATGGCAAATATACGGCAGAAGAGGCTGAGAAAATAGTTGACGAAAAAATGAAAGAGAATGAAGCGTACGAAAATCGCTTGGAAAATCAATCGGAAGAGGACGCTCCTGAGACTTGGACGGAAGAGTCTACTAGGTCAAGAGAATTGACGGAACAATATCCGCAGCAAGAGGGCGAGTCAAACGAGAATTATGCTGTTAGGTTGGCAAAAATTGAGAAAATGACAAAATATACTGAGAGTCTGGAAAAACGACGAGAAAAATTAGATCAGCAGGTGAAGGAAGGAACCTTGAAGCCAGAAGAGGCTGAGGCCATAATTGAAAAAGCGAAAATTGGAATGGCGGAGAGGGCGGAATCTTCGGCGAGAGAGCGAGTAGATGGAATTGCTACGGATAAAATAAGAGAAGCTTGGGAAAAACGGCAGGAAGAAGAATTTAATGCGTTAACTGATGAGCAGCGAGCTGATTTGGAGGCTAGACATCCAGAATTTAAAGAAGACGAAGAAGATTTGAGTTTGGATGCAAAAATTGAAGCTGCCAAGAAGCAGTTAGCTGAGCTGGAGGCTTTGAAAAAAGCTCAGGAAGGCGACAGCGTAGAGGTAATTGAAGATGATGTTGAAAAAGATGATGTCAACGATATTGATAGACCAGGATTAGAGGATGCAGAGTATTTAGACGATTTGGCAAAAGAAGTAGACTTGTCGCCAGAGGATGAGAAAACTGGCGAAGCGATTGCGGAAATAGACCCTTATGACAAAAAAAGTGGTGAGGGAGTTCGCAAGTGGCTGTCTAAAAAAATGAATAAGAAAACCTTTAGACGGTTGATTGCGCTTACGCTAGTGGCGACAACTGCAGCTGGCGCAGGAATACTGGCTTTTCGCAATGCAAAAGATCAGAATAAATCTTCTGGCGTTAATAAGATTAAGTCAGAAGTTAATATTGATCAGGAAAAAGAAAAGGGGGATTGGAGAGAGTTGGATATCAATATTGATGGCAAAAGCTCGAAACAGGAATTTTCTTTCCAAGAATATAACGAAAGTAGAGATCCTTTCAATGATAGCGAAAAAGATTCGGCAATTAGCTTTGGGGCTAATTGTGGCGAAGGCATAGGAGCGGTGTTGGATATAAACCAAAATACTTTGGATTCGAAAGAGGTGCTGGCGCATTGGATGGGGATTTTAGGCGAAGAGAGTTTAGATACCGCAGAAGAGCTAGATGACGCAAAGAATTTTTCAAAAGCCCAAAATAAATATTTCGAGTTTATGAAAGGGGTTGATCATTACGAGACTAGAATGATTGCCGGTGGTGAACACTATATGTCTGAGCATCAAGATGCAAACAAAAAGATTCACGTAAGTCCTGATGTGGTGCATGATTCAGAATCGCACATTATTTCTTATATGAATAAAGACGGCGAAAATATTTTGGATCAAGGCGAGCATAAGGCTAGAATTATGGAAAAATTTGGCATCGATCAGTCCGAATGGGGCAATTACGAAGTGATTGGTAGACGTAGTGAATGTGGCGGTCAGCTGGTGTTGCAGAAGAAGGGGAGCGGAGAGACCTTTAGCATCCCTGGTATTCCTGGCATCCCTGGTAATCCTAATAACCCTAACACTCCACCAAATACCCCGAATACGCCAAATAAGCCGAATACAGGGCTAGAAGGTAAAGGTCAGAATGTTTATATGGATAATGCCAATCAGCAAAAGATGGGGGTGACTCAAACGCAAGAAAATGCCGTGAGAGCTTCGGAAGGTAATCATGTGAATCCAAATGTTCAGCCTGGATCAGCAGTGAATTCTGCGGGCGCTAATTCCGGACAGAGTAATAATGCTTACGAATCAAATGCACAAGTAATAAGAGATCAAAAGCCGGCAAATCAAGCCAACCCAAATTCAGCGGGATCGAATACGAGTTTGACAAATGAACAGCTAGCTAACATCGTCAATGGGCAATAAGGAAAGGAGCCAAGATGAAAAAACAAATGCGGCAAAATAAGAAGGAACGATCAAGTCAGGTCGGTGTCAGGGCTTTGTCGGTGCTGAGTTTGGCGGTGCTTGGTGTAGCGGGGTTGCCACTACCAAACGCATCAGCGGTTTCTGGTTGGGGTCCTACTAATCGACCAACTTATACCTGGAATCAACCAGCTGATCATCCGACTTTTAACTCAATTACAGACAACCCTGTGATTGGCGATGAGCGAAATTTCGTAAGAATTAGAAAAGCTGGCACAAATGATAAATACTCCGATAATGTAAATTTGGAAGTAGGGCAAGAATATGAAATTTACGCGGCTTATCACAACAATGCATCGGCAAGTTTAAATCAAAGCGGTAAAGGTGTGGCGAATAATGTGCGTTACAGTACGGCTTTGCCTACTCGTTTGAAGGCAGGGGAGACTGGTGCAGTGAAAGGCACAATTTCCTCTACCAACGCAAGTCCAAACAAAGTTTGGGATGAGGCCTATATGAAGGCGAAAGAGAATGTGTTTTTGCGTTATGTGCCAAATTCGGCGACGATTCATAATAATGGCTCGGCGAATGGTCAAATTTTAGATGCGGATGCGTTGTTCAGTGAACAGGGGGCAAAGTTGGCGCATTACAATAACCACTGGGGTGTGATACCTGGCTGTAATGAGTTTACGGGATGGGTGGTTTATCGGATTAAAGTTGATCGGCCGAACTTTAGTATGGACAAAAAAGCACGCACTGGTACGGGTGAATATGCAGATGAAATTAATGTAAGACCTGGCGATAAGGTGGATTTTAAAATTGTTTATCGTAACACTGGTACTACGATTCAAAAGCGTGTTTCGGTTTTTGATAAGATGCCAAATGGGATCAAGTATATTGCTGGCACAACTTTCTTGAAGACTCCGGTGTCACAAGAGGGTAAAACTGCAACAGATAATTTGTTTAATGGCGGACTAGTTATTGGCGATTTTTACGCTGGACAGTCTTCTGAGATAACTTATAAAACAGAAATCGTAGATGATAAGGCGATATTTCCGTGTGGGGTGACTACGATTTATAATAATTCTTCGGTGGCGACTGGGGACGGAACTGAGTATGATAAGGTTAAAATTAATGTTAAGCGTGAATGTGCAGATACGCCAAAAGAGTTGCCGGAAACTGGCCCTGGTCAGATTGTGGCCGGAGCGATAGTTTTGATCGGTATGGGGGCTGGTGCAGCCTACTATATAAAATCTAGGAGAGCATTGAAAAAAATAACCGTTCAGCCTCCTGAAGATGGGCTTGATGATAAATAAAAATCATTAAGAGTTTGAAAAACGCCGGCAGATTGGGCCGGCGTTTTTTGTGGTTGACGTTGGGCTGAGGATATGATAAGATGACAGGAGTTAATAAAAAGGAATAAGATGAAAAAAGCAGTTGTACTCATCGGCGGGAAACAATATCTCGTGGCTGAGAAAGAGACCCTACGGGTGGACCTCCTCCCGGCAGGAACCAAAGAGCTCGAAACTGGTGCTTTGCTTCTGATTGATGGCGATAAAACTACGGTTGGTACGCCTGAAGTCAAGGGAGTGAAGGTTTCGGCGAAGGTAGTGGAAGAAAAAGTAGCGGGTGATAAAATCCGTGTGATTCACTACAAACCAAAGAAACGTATTCATAAAGAAACTGGTCATAGGCAGAAGTATTCTGTAATTGAGATTGTTTCGATTAAATAGCTCTTGTAGGGTAATCCAATTAAATAGTCTTCTTGAGACACACTCAAGGCCGTTTGGCCAAGCTTATAGTCTCAAGAAGACTATTTTAATTGACTTTTTTCAAGGCCGTTCGGCCAAGCTTATAGTCTCAAGAAAACGTTTTAATTGGTTTTTTAAAGGCCACTTAGCCAAGCTTAAGATCCAGAGAAAGTTTTTTAAGTTTCTAAACATTTTTAAGCTTATGATATAATAGAGTTAAATATGGCGAAGGTAATTTGTATCACAAATCAAAAGGGCGGAGTGGGTAAAACTACGACGGCGGTGAATTTGGGTTATTTTTTGGCAAAAGACAAATTCAAAACTTTGCTGATTGATTTTGATCCGCAGGGCAATGCGACTTCTGGTTTGGGTTTAGATAAGACTGAATTAAAACAGTCCATGACTGAGGTGATTTTGGGCGAAGCAAAACTAGCCGAAATTATACAGGCAACAAAATATAAAAATTTTGCGATTGCACCGACAATGCCACAACTGGCGGACGCGGAAGTGCAATTAACAAAAATGAACAATAAATTTACGAGATTAAGAACAGCAATTGAAAGCGTATCTGAACAATATGATTATATTATTATAGATTCGCCGCCGAGCTTATCGCTTCTGACGGTTAATGCGATGATTGCATCGGATTATCTGTTGTTGCCGGTGCAAACTGAATTTTATGCTTTGGAAGGGGTGGCGCAGTTGCTCGATTCGATGACGTTGGTAAAGAAAGCGATGAATCCAAAAATAAAATTACTGGGCGTGTTGGCGACAATGTACGATAAAAGAACGTCTTTGTCGGTACAGGTTTTGGCGGAAGTGAAGAAATATTTTAAGGATAAGGTGTTTAATACGACAATTCCGCGCAATGTGCGAGTGGCGGAGGCGCCAAGTCATGGCGTGCCGATTGGGTCTTACGATAAGTTTAGTAAGGGGGCAAAGGCTTATAAAAATTTGACGAAAGAAGTTGAGGAAAGGACGGGTAATAAATAATGGCGATGAGAGGATTGGGGCGAGGATTTGAAAGTTTGATTCCGACCGAATTGGTTGAGAAAGAGTTTGATCCAACTGCGGATGAAGATGCCAAGAATAGTAGCATAGCATCGCTGAAACTAGAAGATGTGGTACGCGATGAAGAACAGCCACGTAAAGAGTTTGCAGCTGAAGCTTTGCAAGCACTAGCGGATTCGATTAAAGAGCATGGCGTTTTGCAGCCAATTGTAGTAATTAGAGAAGAGGATAAATATAAGATTGTTGCGGGTGAGCGAAGATGGCGAGCTGCCAAGTTAGCTGGACTTAAAAAAATCCCAGCAATTATTCGAACTTTGGATGATCAAAACAGGTTAGAGCTTTCGATTATCGAAAATGCACAGCGTGAAGATTTGAATGCGATTGAATTAGCAACAGCTTACGCTAAGTTAAAAACGCAATTTAATTTAGCTTTGCCAGAAATTGCGAAGCGAGTAGGGAAGAGCGAAGCAAGCGTAACAAACACAATGCGGCTTTTAAATTTATCGGAAGCAGCGAAGAAGGCAATGATACAGCATAATTTATCAGAAGGAATAATGAGGCCACTGATCAATGCTGATGAAGATTTAGTGAAACGAATTTTGCCAAAAATTTCAGAAGAAGGTTGGACGGTGCGTAAAGTTGAGCGATATATGTCGGAGCACAAACAGAAAAGCTCAAATTTGGCCGTAAAGACGAGAGCTTATAATAAGCAAGAAGATAGCTTAAGTGACAAATATCAGGCTAGAGTCAAGATTAAAGGACGTTCGGTGACTTTTGCTTGTAAAACTGAAAAAGAATTGAAGGAGCTGTTGAAGCGTTTTTAGAATGAAAAGATCGAAGCGATTAGAACGAGCGGTAGAGATTGCAAAAAAAGCGCACGAAGGACAAAAAAGAAAGTCAGGTGAACCCTATATTACACACCCTTTGACGGTGATGGAGATTTTGCAAGATTGGGGAATGGACGAAGACACGGTGATTGCGGGGGTGCTGCATGACACTGTGGAAGATACCACGTTGAAGCTGGAGGATATAGAGGGGGAATTTGGCGAGACGGTAGCTTTTTTGGTGGATGGAGTGACGAAAGTGGGGCGAGCACGTTCAGGGATGCGAGATATTGATACTTATTTACCGCAGACGCGTGATAATTTACTAAGACTCTTGGTAGCGACCGGATCGGATGTAAGGGTATTGATTATAAAATTAGCAGATCGTTTGCATAATATGCGGACTTTGGCGGCATTGCCACCAGAAAAGCAGAAAAAAATCGCAAAAGAGACTTTAGAGGTTTTTGCGCCGTTGGCGGATCGACTAAATATGGGGAATTTGAGGGTGGAGTTGGCGGATTTGGCTTTTTCTTATGCAGATCCCAAGCGGTACAATTATTTAAAAAAGTTATTGGAAGCTAAAAATAAATCTGCAGAAAAAGCTTTGAAAAAAGTGCAAGCAGAAATTGAGACGCTGCTTGGGAAAGAGAAAATTAAGTTTCAAATTGATGGTAGAGTAAAATCAATTTATTCTTTGCATAAAAAATTAGCAAAATATAATCAAAATATAGATCAGATTTATGATTTAACTGCACTGAGAATTATAGTCGAAGACATTACGGATTGTTATTTGGTGTTAGGGTTGATTCATTCCTTGTATACGCCGATGGGGGGACGCATTAAGGATTACATTGCAATACCAAAATTAAACGGTTATCAGTCTTTGCACACGACGGTTTTGACGCCGGATAAACAGATTACAGAATTTCAGATTCGAACGCGCGAGATGCATAATTATGCGGAAAGGGGATTAGCGGCGAGCTTTTATTACAATGAGCAGAAACTGACCGAGAATTATCGAACGGGAAAAATTCAACATTTGCCGACAAACTTATTGTGGATTTCGGAGTTGCAGGAAACAGCTGCAAAAATGAAACAGGGTAAAAAAATAAATCTAGACAAGTTGAAGCTGAATTTGTTTGCGGATAAAATTTTTGTCTATACGCCAAAAGGGGATATCATTGATTTGCCAAAAGGTTCGATGCCTTTGGATTTTGCTTATCGATTGCATTCGGAGGTTGGCGGACATGTGACTGGTGTGAAAATTAATGGGAAGATGTCAAATTTGAATACTAAGTTGCAGCAAGGGGATGTGGTGGAAATTTTGATTGGAAAAACTCAAACAGCAAGGTCTGGTTGGCTAGATAAGGTAGTGACGGCGCATGCTAGACAAAAATTAAAAGCACAGCTGAGAAGAGCGGCTGAGATGTTGGGTGGAAAACCAACAAAAACAAAGAAATAGCTTATGCTATAATAAGAGGGTGGAAGAAAGACAAAAACGTTTTAGTTTTGTGAGGCTGACGCTGGTTTTTGTAACAATGATGATTGTTGGGCGACTTTTTCAAATTCAAATTATAGATCACGAAAAATATAAAAAAATGGCAGAAGAGCAACAAACTTTGCAAAATACTATTGTGGCAAAGCGAGGTGAAATTTATATGATGGATGGTGAGCAGCCCGTACCTGTGGCAATGAATCGCAAAGTCTGGACAGTGATTGTCGATCCAATGATTGCTGATCAGAAAAAAACAGAGCGAGTAATTGACAAGTTGCTAGGGGACCATAAGGCTGCGGACTGGAGTGAGATTTTTAAGGATAAGAAGCGACGTTATTTTGTGGTGGCTAGAAATGTAGCACGCAAGGAAGCTACGGCGATTAAAGAAGCGAAATTAAAAGGGGTGTGGCTGCAGCAAAACAGCAAAAGAGTTTATCCAGAAAATGAGCTGGGAGCGAGACTACTAGGGTTTGTAAACGCGAATGGAGATGGTCAGTATGGGGTGGAAGGGTCTTTGAATAAGGATTTGAAAGGTCAAAACGGAATTTTAAAAACAGTTAAGGATGTGAACAATATTCCTTTGACAATTGGAGATGATAATGTGCGGGTACCAGCAAAAAATGGTAAAAATTTGGTCTTGTCGGTAGATAGGAATATTCAACATGCGGCTGAGAAAGCGCTAGTGAATGGGGTGAGGCGTTCGGGGGTAGGACACGCTTCGGCGGTGGTGATGGATCCTCGTACTGGACAAATATGGGCAATGGCAAATTATCCATCTTATAATCCAGCCGAATATGGAAAAGTGAAGGATGCGGCATTGTTTCAAAATGATATCGTGAGCGCTCCTTATGAACCAGCTTCAGTGTGCAAGACTTTTACTTTTGCAGCAGCGATTGATAAGGGGGCGTTAAGTCCCGAAACTACCTATACTAATACTGGTGAGACGGTGGTTGATGGTTGGCCGATTCGTAATGCTTCGCAGGTGCATTTTGGCAAGATCAATATGCAGACAGCATTTTCATGGTCGTTTAATACTGGTAGTACGCAGGCTCTAAGGTTGATGGGCGGTAATTCAAACGATATCAATAGACAAGGCAAGAAGATTTTGTATGATTACTATCATAATCATTTTGGGTTGGGCGAGTATACCGGTATTGAGCTGATGGAATCGAAGGGAATTATTATTCCGCCAGACAGTGTGGATGCAACTAATGCTAGGTATGCAAATATGACTTTTGGACAGGGGCTAGATTTAACTATGTTGCAAGTGTTGGCGGCGTTTGCATCGGTGGTGAATGGTGGTGAATATTTTACGCCTACGGTTATTGCTGGAGAGATGAAAGATGGAAAATTCCAAAAGAAAGAATTGGCGAAATCGGTGCGTCAGACTATTGACAGCAATACTAGCGAAACAATGCGAGAAATGTTAGCAAAAGCTAGGACAATTTACGGTGGTACGGTTGAGTTTGATAAGGGTTATTATGTAGGCGGGAAAACTGGTACGGCGCAAGTGATCAAAAACGGCAAATACGTGATGAGTGATACGATTGGTAGCTATGTAGGGTTTGGTAGCCAGTCGAAAAATGAGTTGCCAGAATATGTGATAATGGTTAAAATATGGGAAGATGGTAGAGCGATGGACGCAGGAGATGATGCAAAACCAATTTTTGATGAACTGAGTCGGTATATGAATAAATATTTAAAGCTGAGAGGAGATTATGAACAGTCTAAGTAATGAAGCGTTTTATGGGTTGATTTTGACGCTGGGTTCATTTTTGTTGGCGATGTTTCTGACGCCGTTTTATACAGATATTGCTTATAAACACAAAATATGGAAAAAACAGAAAAAAGTGACGGCTCAGGGTGATAGTTTGCCGGTGATGAGTAAGTTGCATGCGCATAAATTTAAGCGAGTATTTCCGACGATGGCCGGAATTGTGGGGGTGGTGACGGTTTTAGTGGTGACGGTTTTTTGCAATTTAGATAGGGGTGAGACCTGGTTGCCGCTGATGGGATTTTTGGGTGGAGCTTTGGTGGGGCTGATTGATGATTTGATTAATGTGTTTGGCAAGGGCGAGGGAGTAGCGGGTCTAAGAGCGCCAGTGAAATTTGCAATGATAAGTTTGGTGGGGTTGGTTTTGGGCTGGTTTTTTGCTTTTAAGCTGGGTTGGACTGGTGTGAGAATTCCTTATATTGGTGATTTTGAGCTAGGCTCAGTGGTGATGATGTTGATTTTTGCTTTTGCGGTGGTGGCCACTTCGAACGCAGTGAATATATCAGATGGACTAGATGGGCTAGCCGGCGGATTGGCGATGATTGCTTTTGCGGTGTTTGGTGTGATTGCTTTGTTGCAAGGACATTGGAAACTTTTTGCGTTCTGTATGACTGTGGTGGGGTGGTTATTAAGTTATGTTTGGTTTAATGTACCACCGGCAAGATTTATGATGGGAGATATTGGTTCTTTTGCCTTGGGGGCAGGATTAGGGGTAGTAGCCATGATGACGAACGCTTTTTTTCTATTACCGATTATTGGCATATTGCTGGTAGTAGAAGCGGGATCGAGTTTGTTGCAGATGATTTCGAAAAAAGTTTTCAAAAAGAAGATTTTTAAATCGGCGCCAATTCATCATCATCTTGAGGCTAAGGGTTGGGGGGAAGCAAAAATAGTGATGCGCTTTTGGGTGATTGCGGGGGTTTTTGCGATTATAGGACTATTTATGGCTGCAACTGGAGGAGTGGTGTAGAGAAAAATGGTTGGGAGTATTAGATAAATGCGCAAACACAAGAGTGACAGATTGATACTGTTTTTGACACTGGGTTTGATGTTGATTGGATTGGTGGTGATTTACGCAATTGGTCCACAGAGAGCAAATTTTTTAAATACGGCGTATGGTCAGCATAATTCGCCGAATGGATTTTTTATTAAACAGTTGATCTCGGTGGTGCTGTCAATTGCGGTATTTACGCTAGCATTTAAGTTGCCGTATGAAAAGCTCAGGGTGTACGCAAAGGCGATACTTTGGTTGGGGTTGGTGATTTCGGCATTGTTGTTTGTGTTTGGTATGCTACACATTGGTTTGGCAAAATGTGATTTGGGAGCTTGTAGGTGGTTAAATTTGGGGCCGTTATCATTTCAGCCGTCTGAACTTTTAAAAATGGGTTTGGTTTTGTATTTGGCACAACTAATGTCTCAACGACAAAAAGAAAAACATGATGAACGCACAGACGTAAAGCGACAGAATGAGAAAAAGTTTTGGTTGAAATTTGGCGGATATGCGCTAGTTTCGGTATTTTTTGTGGTGGTAGCACAAAAAGATTTAGGTTCGGGAATACCGATGATGGTGATCGGGCTCGCGATTTTGTGGGTTGGCGGAGTGGAAACCAGAAAGTTTCTAAAAGTAGTGGCGTTTTTGGCCGTGATGGGAGTGTTGGCGATAGTGACTTCTAGCCATAGGATGGAACGTTTGATGACTTTTGGTAATGCCAGTGGTTCTGACAAATACCATGTACAAAATGCTTTGATAGCGATTGGCACGGGTGGTTTTGGTGGAGTGGGGGTGTCTAACAGTGTACAGGCGACAGGATATCTACCTGAATCAATTAACGATTCGGTGTTTGCGATTATGGGCGAGACTTTTGGATTTATGGGTTTGATGTTTGTTTTGGCTGGATTTATGGTTTTATTGCTGAGAATTTTAAAAGTTTCAGAAGCAACAAGTAGTGGTGAGAAAAGCTTAGTAACGATTGGAGTATTTGCATGGATTATGACGCATGTAATGGTGAACATTATGGCAATGACAGGTTTGGTGCCAGTAACTGGAATTACGTTGCCACTTTTGAGCTATGGTGGGACTAGTATGGTGTTTGTAGCGGCCGGTTTGGGACTAGTGTTGCAGTTTTCTTGCTATGCCGATAGAATAAATCAAAATGTGTACAAGGACCTGTCTAATTTAAGGCGTAGGAGGGTAGAATGAAAATTTTAGTAGTTGGAGGGGGGTCAGGGGGACATATTACTCCAGCGGTGGCGACGGTACGAGAGATTTTGAACTTGCGACCAAGAGCGAGAATTGAATTTTGGACGGACCGAAA
>CAUPNJ010000009.1:0-14642 GCA_963512515.1 uncultured Candidatus Saccharibacteria bacterium
TTGGCGGATTTTGGCTGGACTTTGAAGGAGATTGTAGGAAAAAACATCATCGGTTTTATAGGGTTTTCTTTGGGATTTTGGCAATCTTTGGCAAGGTTAATGCCGAAATCACAGAGGCCAGACGTGATCTTTTTAAAAGGTGGTTTTGTGGGGATGCCGGTGGGGATGGTGGCAAGAATATTGAATATTCCTTACGTAATACATGAATCAGATGCGGTGCCTGGGCTGGCAAATAGGTTTTTGATGAAGCGGGCGAAAGTAGTAGCAATGGGGGTGCCTTTTGATTTGCCAGATGAACAAGACCAGTCAGATGAGGCGAAAAAGTTGAGAAAAAAGCGAGCGAACTGGGAATGGGTGGGGATTCCGGTTGGTTTGGAGTTTAAAAAAATATCAGCAGCTAAACAGCTTAGCTTAAAAAAGGCTATGGGTTTTGACCCAGAAAAAACCCTTGTAATGATTACGGGTGGCTCTCAAGGCTCAGAACATATTAATCAGGCAACAAGAGAGATTTTGCCGGAGCTTTTAAAGTCAGTATCGGTGGGGCTAGTGGCTGGGCGAAAGCATTATGAAGAAATGATGGATTTGAAGAAATATGAGGAGTGGGATGAGGCAAAGCTGAAATCAAACTTTAGGTTATGGAATTTTAGTTCGGTGATGCATGAGCTGTTGGGGGCGGCAGATATTGTGGTTTCGAGAGCTGGAGCGACGACGATTGCGGAGCTGGCGACTTTGAAAAAGACGGTAATTTTGGTGCCGTTTGAGAAACTACCTGGAGGTCATCAGGTGAAGAATGCGGAAAAATTGCAAAAAAAGAATGCGGTTGAAGTATTAAGAGATGATAAGATGCTGCAAAAACCAGAGAAATTGCTAGAGTTGATAAAAACTCTGTCTCGGAGTCCGAAAAGATGCCAAGAATTGGCCGAAAACCTACAGTCTATGGCTAAAATTGATGCAGCAAAAAGTTTGGCTGAAATAGTGATTAATGTTGGGAAGGGAAACTAAGAGGTGAGGCTGGGGCAAACCATAGCGGCTAAAAGAGAGAAGACTCAGACGGAGTCTGAACGCCTATTAGCGCACGAGAAGCAGAAGAAGCGCAGAACTTTGAATGTGATTACTTTGGGGGTATTATTACTGGCGGTGGCTCTGTTTTTGGGTGTGGTGGTGACTAATCTGATCGATAGTAGTCAGAAGCCGCAAAACCAGCATGAGAAAAAAATAGAAGCAAGTATACAGATTATAGATGAGAGCGGTACCAAAACTTTGACGAGTCGCATGAAGAGCTATGTTGGGCAGTTAGAACAGGATTTGAAAGATGAAAAACAAATACCTTTGAAGGCAGTTGTGCTAAATGGGAAGATGCGTGAAATTGATATATATTTGCAGGGACGCAAGGAATACTATAAGTGTAATTTGGATAGAGGTACAGCGGAAACGGCGGAAGATATTGCTAGGATGCGTCGCTATTTAGAAGAGCAGAAAATAACGCCTGAGTACGTAGATGTAAGAATTGAACAACAGGCTTACTACAGATAATAATACAACTATAAGGAAAAAAGTCAAATATAGCTATAAAATAGCTATATTTTTTTGTCAAATGACTTAATTTAGAAATTTTGGGTTTTGACGTTCGGTTATTATTTAATTTTTTTGTAAAAAATAAAGTATAAGTTGTTTGGTTTTTATAAAATAATTCTTAATTTTAAGCAAATAATAGTAAAATAATTGACAATGAAAATAATTAACAGGTTAGAAAAAGAATTTTTTGCTTAAAAATAGAAAGTTTTGCACAAGGTGTGGAAAAGCTTTTATCTATTAAAACAGAGGGAAATAGCTTGTAAAAAAATAGAATTGTGGAAAAATATTAGGCTTGCATTAAATTTATAAATTGTTTAAACTGAGGTTAGTGGAAATACAAACAAAAACCACAAACAAAAAGAAAAAATGAATAAACAAACGGAAGCACAGCAGGAAAGCAAGCAAGACTACAAAATCATCCGTTTAACAAAACGCGGTTAAATAGGTATCTTTTTGGCACATTAAAAATGTTTGAGGTCGGCCAACTAGGAGTTTTGGCGCGCGTTTAGGATACGCGTTATCAAAGCCACTAGTTCTTCGAAAAAAACACCTCCCAATTAACTCAATACAAAAACTCTACACAATAAGTCTCTCAACAGTTATGACAATGAGATGCTCCTTGCGAGGGTCGGGCGTCATAGCGAACTTTATTGTTTAGCAAACAAAAAATAAGCAAAAACAAACACGCTAAAGTTTCTAGTTGAGCGATCTCAAACGATGATGGTATAATTAATACCAATGCAAGAACTTCATCAACCAGTGTTATGGCAAGAAGTGCTTGAATGGCTGCAGCCGAAGAAAAATAAATCTTATTTAGATTTAACAGCAGGCTATGCAGGACATGCAAGTAAAATTTTGGCAGTAACGCAGAATTATAAAGACTCGGTTTTAATTGACCGAGATCAGTTTGCAATTTCTTATCTAAAAGGGAAGTACGAAAGTGAACCAATTAGATTGTTGCAGGAGGATTTTTATAGTGCGGCGCTACGTTTAATAGAGTGCGGAATGACTTTTGACATGATACTGGCGGATTTTGGAGTTTCTTCTCCGCAATTAGACCAAGGGAAGAGAGGGTTTGCTTTTAAGTTGGATGGTCCGCTAGATATGCGCATGGATCAGTCACAGAAATTGACGGCTGAGACGATCGTAAATCATTGGCGAGAACGAGAGCTTAGGGAAATTTTCGAAAAATACGGTGAGGAGAGTAAAGGTTTGGCAGGGCGACATGCGCGAATTGTGGCGGGTGGAAGACCATGGCAGACAACTGGTCAATTAGCCGCAGCTTTAGGGCAGAAAAGAGGAAAAATTCACCCTGCAACTAAAGTGTTTCAGGCGATTCGAATTGTCGTTAACGACGAATTGAAACTGATTGAGCAGACTTTACCACTTTTGACTAAACTATTAAACCCTGGTGGTCGAGTGGCGCTGATTACTTTTCATAGTCTAGAAGATAGGCTGGTGAAACAATATTTTAAGACAGAGAGCGCAAGAGGAATGGAAGCAGAACTTAGAATTTTGACAAAAAAACCAGTGCAGGCGGAGAAAACTGAATTAGTTATCAACCCACGAGCCAGAAGTGCGAAGCTAAGAGTGGCAGAAAAGCGTTAATTGACGCTGGAAGTTGCGACGATCAGCCTCAAGGCGGATGGTTTCGTGATTTTGATAAAAACAAAAAAACAACAAACAAAAAAGGAGGCAAAAATGCCAAAGCAAATCATTGTCGCAAATAAATCCCGCGCACAACAAGTAAAAGTGAATTTTCGCTAAATGTTAGTGAGCTAGGTCGCATTCTGAAATAGAATGCGACCTTATGGCGGGGAATTATCGCTAAACGGTAAAGACCCGATGTAGCGAGTAATCGTGAGTGTGTAAAAATATATGACCTTCTCGGAGCAAACTAAGATGTTGCGGTGGTGCGGTTTTAGTCCCTGCTCCGATCTAAGAAAATAAAAACTAAAAGCGAGGAAAGATGAGAAACGGAACTTATACAGCGAGACGACGTGAGTTGAATGCACAGAGTTTCAGTACGACAGCGAGCTGGGGGCGTAATCGCAATACGGTGCGACATGCTTCGAAAGCACTGGGTACCACCTCTTTTGTGGTGATTACTTCACTTTTGGTTTTGATTGTGGGCTTGATTTATGTGACGCAGGGGACAAGGGCGACCAGCTATGATTATAAACTGTCGAATATGGAGGCGGAAATTGACGAGCTAGAAGCAAAGCGTGAAGATTTGGCAGTAGAAAAAGCGCGTTTGACAGCAATTGCAACTAGCGAAAAGAGTAGAGTGGCGGCTAATATGGCAGATTCTGGCGCAGCTAGTCACGCGAATTTATAAACCAAAGTCCTTGTGTTTTTATGCTTGACCATTTATAATTTTTATAGATGGTCGTTTTTATTGGGGTAATTCATGTTTAAGCGTAAAACAGCAAACAAAAATAAGTTTCAGCTTTCGAAAGATAGGAAGATTTTTTGGTCACTACTTATGACGACTACGGTTGTGATCGCTGGTGTTGCGGTGGCAGTGGTGACGGGAGGAGAAGAGTCAGCCGAGGCTGCGAGTTCCCAGATTCAGGCGAATATCCAAGCAACCGGTTATTACGTTAATGTGAAAGCAGCGGATTTTGTGAGCTTAAACGTGGATGCGGAACCGAACGGAGCTTATGCTGCGGTTAAAGACACAGTAAACGTGAAGACAAATGCGCCTTCGGGCTATAAATTGTATGTAGGGTCGGACAGGGAAGGGGATGACGGAAATAAGCTGTACCTAAATGGAAAAACAGATTCCAGTAGTTTCTTGAACGCAACAGGGGGTACAGGGACAAATCCAGCTAGCTTGTCAGATAATTCATGGGGATTTGCAATACCTGGTAAGGGGGGGTTTGACAGCTCTTACGCCGTGCCATCGCCTGGTAGCTCGAGCAAGTGGGCAGGGATGCCGCTAAAAGGACAGGAGTTTTTGATAGATCAAGAAAATGCCGCTACTGGGTCTGAGGGGAAAAATTTGGATGTTTATTATGGTGCTAAGGCGAATATGGCGATACCGTCTGGTATGTATAGAGGGACGGTGAGCTATTCGACTCTAGCAAGTCCAAAGGGAATGGATCAAATATCGGTTTTTCCGAATGTGATTACGCCAAAGAGTGATGGTAGCAATCCTAGCATAAAAATCAATACTGGACTAATGACGAGTATGAACGTGAACATGGATGAAGTAGAGGTTAGGGTTGGGGGGGTTCATTCTTGTGAAATTACAAATATTACAAAAGATATTAATGGGTATTTGGTGATAGAATGTGATATACCTAATTTTATAGCAAAAAAACCTGGCAAAAAGAGTGTAGCAATAGACAACCTTAAATTCGGACAGTATGTAACTTTGCAAGAAGCGATTGAATTTAGGTATGATGAGCCTTTTCAAGGGATTAATTATCTACAAGATATGACGCCAGAGATTTGTGCGGCAGAGCCGATTCCCCCTGAATACGGTGTTGAAATAAGTTATTTACTAGAAAAAGTCCTATACGACAAGAGAGATAACAAGGGGTATGTGGTAAGGAAGTTGGCGGATGGCAACTGTTGGATGATGCAGAATTTAGCCTTATCTCCAGACGGAAGGACGACTTACACGGAAGAGGATACGGATTTGCATGATGGTAGGACTTTTAAGGCACCAGCTGCCAATGCAGAAAATGATGCAGGTTGGAATAGTGGTGGTGTAAATGGGCCTCACTATTTAAAACCTAAGGCGGGATACGAATATTATTTTGGCAATTTACACTCATCTACTGGTAATCCTATAAACTCGGCGGGTAATTATTATGATTGGCCGATGACGACAGCGGGAGCTAGAGATGTTAGCGGAAATAGTTTAATGTCTGCAGAGACCGGTGAGGCTGCTGACTCCATCTGTCCTAAAGGCTGGAGATTACCGCCAAATTCAGGGGATAAATCTTACAGTAATTTGTTTACTGCTTATGGTAATAATCTTTCTGATAGCCTCTTGAATCCGCCTCTACAGTTTGTAAGAGCAGGCTTTGTCCACTCTGGTAGCGTTAGGTTTCAATCTTTGGGTATTGATGGATTTTTGTGGTCGTCTACAGTATCTAACAACTCCACTGCTTACGGAATGCACTTTAGAAACAATAATATTGACTTTAACGACGTTTTCAAAGGTTATGCCATATCGGTTCGCTGTGTGGCGCGCTAGTTAAGCGATTGCAATAGAGAATTATCAAGATTTGTGGTAAAATAAGAGGAAGATAAAGGGTGGCGGGGTTTTTGAGGCCCTAGGGAAAGGAGAAAAATGAGTACGGAACAGGAGAAAGTGATTCAAATTACTGGTTCAATTACGGTGGATGAGTTAGCAAAAGCTTTGGGTCTTGCGGTAACAACTTTGATTGGGGAATTATTCAAACAGGGAATTATGGCGACAATTAATCAACGCTTGGATTTTGATACGGCTTTGATTATGGTGGAAGAATTGGGAGTGAAAAATGTGCGTTTAGAGCGCAAAAACACCGCAACTAAAACACAGGATATTAGAAGGGAATTATCGGAAAACGCGGTATCAAGACCGCCGGTAGTGGCGGTGATGGGGCATGTGGACCACGGTAAAACCACGCTTTTAGATAGTCTTTTGAAGAAGAAAACGGTTGAATCTGAAGCGGGAGGGATTACGCAGCATATTTCAGCTTACCAATTAGAATATAACGATCGGATGATTACGTTTTTGGATACGCCTGGGCATGAGGCTTTTGCGGCGATTCGTCAGCACGGAGCGATGTTGACTGACATTGTGGTGATTGTAGTGGCAGCGGACGATGGCGTGAAACCGCAGACGGTAGAGGCGATTAAATTTGCTCAGAGTGCTAATGCTAAGATTATTGTGGCAATCAATAAAATCGATCGTGAAGGGGCAGATATTCCGCGTACGATGGCAGATCTATCGGAACACGGTTTGCAGCCTGAAGAATGGGGTGGTGACGTGACGATGGTACCAGTTTCGGCCAAGAGAGGCGATAATCTCGACAAATTACTCGACATGATCCTTTTGATTGCAGATATGGAGGAATTAAAGGCGGATGTGGAGATTCCGTCTGAAGGTTTGGTGATTGAATCGCACATGGAAACTGGAAAGGGTTCGGTGGTGAGTCTATTAGTGACAGGCGGAGAGCTGAAGACGGGTGAATTTATTGTGGCTGGAACGACTTACGGCAAGGTGAGGACGATGTTGGACTTTCGTAAGAAACCGCGAGGTAAGGCAACACCATCAACTCCAGTGACAGTGACTGGATTTAAGGAATTGCCGAATTTTGGCGACCAATTTATTGAGGTAGCAGACGAAAAAACCGCACGCAAGCAGGCACTTTTGAACGCTCAAGGTATGGCGGATGCTTCGGCCTCGGCAAATGTGACCTCGAATGATCTTTTGCGCATGATGAATGTGGCAGATAACTCAAAAGTATTTAATGTAATTGTGAAAGGTGACGTGCTAGGGTCAGTGACTTCAGTGGTGGATAGCCTGAAGCTGATCGATACTGGTGGGGAAATTAAGCTAAATGTTGTGGCGACGGGCGTGGGCGATGTGACAGAAAATGACGTATATATGGCGGTGGGAGATAATACCGTGATTTATGGATTTAATGTGGAGATTCCGACTAATATTGCGAAAATGGCAGCACGTGATAAGGTGACGGTGAAGCGCTATAAGGTGATTTATGAGTTACTAGATGATGCTAAGGCGGAGATGGAGAAGCTGCTAGATGCGGAGGTAGTTGAGGAAGAAACTGGAGAAATGAAGATAAAGGGCGTGTTTAGGACGGAACCAAGTGCAATTATTGCTGGTGGTGAAATTTTGACCGGTAGAGTGTCGGCTGGCATGCTGGGGCGAGTAATGCATGAGAAAGAGCAGATTGGTGAAGTAGAGGTGGAGGCGGTACAGAGAGAAAAGATTGCAGCAAGCGAGTTGGTGGCGGGTGAAACTGGTGGGATTGCCTTTAAATTGAATAAGCGTTTGACGATAGAGGTGGGGGATAGGGTAGAATTCTTTACACGAGAACTAAAACAGAAGAAGTTATAGATTGTTTTACAGGGGTGGGGAAGTGAAATAACAGGGGTCAGAACTATGGCGAAATTAGTTCGGTTTTTGTTCGGAATAGGGAATGGTGGGGGTGATTTTTTGGTTGTTTTTGGGTGATGGTTTGACTGAAAAAAACAGGGTTAAACGGGTAGGGAAGTAAGGGAATTGTAAAAATAAAAAAATATGTTTAAATATAAAAATTTAGAGGAGTTTGGACATAAGGTTGTGGAAAAGTCAAATGATGTGATTAAAAGCTTATATGGGTTATCTAACGGACTTGTTCATCGCTTTCTTTACAATAAATTGTAAAGAAAGCATTCACAAATCTAGTCTAAATCTCATTAGTTAGATAACCCATACAAGCTATAACAAAGAGAGCGTTCGTACATCTGATCTAAGTCTCATTAGTTAGATAGCCCATACAGTTTAGAAAAGAAAGCATCCACAGTTAGTGGGACGATGTTTAAGTTAATGCTCTTTTGGCGATATAGTTGGCGTGGTGAGGGCGGGGGTTATATAGTCGTAAAATAGACATTGTGCGACATTAAGACTTTAGGAAAAAGATGGTTAATCTACCGTCTGAAGCTTAAAGTTTTGGGTGGGTTAATGATGGATGGTTAAGAATCCAGAATCAGTTCCGTCTTCTTGTTGTAGGTTCTGACGTAGATTGTGGGGTGCCTTAGAGACGTTTTGGCTACTAGCAACACCTGGGCGGCCGTCATGTAAATCAGAAGCGAAGTAATTCCCCGAGGTCTTTTTAATTTCGGGTTTGGCTGGAGCGGGCTGAGATTTTTTAGCTTCAACTAAATTGCCTAAATCTTTGAGTCCTAAAGTAGGCTTAACATCTTCGGCTGCGTTTGGCGATAAATTAAGTTTTTTGAAGTTGAGCTTGGCTTTGTTCGGCTTTTGTTTGGTTTTTTTAAGATTTTTAGCTGGAGCATTAGAAAAAATTGCTTTTTTGCTTCCCTGTTCGCTTGGTTTTTGCTTAGGAGTGGACTTGGAAGGTTTATTAGAGTGAAACTCAAGCGTCTTAGTTGTTTGGGGTTTAGAAGCTGCTTGAAGAGCCTCTGGTGCATTCTGGCGACCAGAATCAGATAAGGTTTGTTTGAATTTATCGGCTTGAGAGATAACAGATTGAATTTCGGCTTCAACTTCGGCGCGAGGGCGGCTAAATACGCTACGAGAATTAGAGATGATGGCTGAACTGTTGTCTTGAGGAGTTTGGGGTATATTTAGTGTGGTAGCCGAGAAAGCAGGGGTTTTTTCGCCATTAATAATCATATTGATAACAAAGTGACGATTGTTCATTTGAACCAAATCTGCTTCGTCAAAAGTAGGCTCGAATTGTTTAATCAACATAGGGGCGTCATCAGCGGAAACCCGGAACGAGATAGTGGTACCGACGTTACCGAAGACGGCGTCACGAACGGAATCTGTCATCTGGGAGATATACTGGTTAGCAACGGTGAGATTGAGCCCGTATTTACGTGCTTCGGAGAGGATTACAGAGAATGAGTCGGTGGCAAAATTCTGAAATTCGTCGACATAAAGATAGAAGGGGCGACGTTTGGAGATGTCAGGAATATCCGAGCGAGACATAGCCGCAAGCTGGACTTTGGTGACCAAGAAGGCGCCTAAAATAGCGGCATTGTCTTCGCCAATTAGCCCTTTAGAGAGGTTCACGACCAATATTTTGCCTTCATCCATGATTTTTCTGACATTGAAGCTGGAGTGAGGCTGACCAATAATGTTACGAATGATTGGGTTGGCGGTAAAGGCGCCAACTTTGTTTAGAACTGGTGCGATTGATTCATTGACTTGTTTGTCGTTCCATTGGCCAAACTCGTGTTTCCAGAATTGCAAAACGGTTACATCAGTGCAATAATTTAGGGTTTCTTTGCGGAACTCCTTATCAGTGAGCATGCGGGAGATGTCAAGAAGAGTAGTTTCGGGACGATCGAGCAAGGCAAGTAAGGTGTAGCGAAGAATATGTTCAAGACGCGGACCCCAAGAATCACCGAACATACGCTTTAAGACGCCAATTACTTCTGAAGAAATGTTAGGTTTACGGGTAGAATCAGTTACTTCTAGAGGGTTAAAAGCGACCGGAAATTCGGTATCGGATGGATTAAAGTAAACAACATCTTTGATGCGGTGGCTGGGAATGAAACGCAGGTTGTTAGTAGCAAAGTCTCCATGTGGGTCAATGATACAGTAGCCTTGATTATAAAAAACATCAGATAGAGCAAAGAGCTCTAATAAACCGCTCTTCCCTGCTCCGGTTTGACCGATGATATAGACATGACGTGAGCGGTCGCGACGCAACATACCAAATTGGTGGTTAATGCCGCGGAAATTGGTGAGACCAAATGCGGAAATTTGAGCATCGTTCTCTGTGATGCCAGTGATGAGAGGCAGTTTGGCGGGCGGTTCGGCGGTTTTACTGGTGGCCCAAACGATATTAGGCGTCTCAACCGAGGTATGAGGTAGGTGATAGACGGAAGCTAATTCTGAAATATTAAGAATAAAGCCATTGTCTGTAAATTGGCGAAGACGATAAGATTCGATATCTTCAGGATTGAAACTGCCACCGACTTGATGAAAACCGTTGAGGTTGGTGGAGTTGAATTGTTTAAAAGTACCGACCAGAGCCTGCATATTGAGCTTGGCATTGATTTGATCGTCGCCTAAATAAGCTAAGCGAATTTTGACTTGGTAGCCTAATTTAGTGGCCTTTTCTTCGGCTTTAGCAACACGAGTTTTGTCACGTTCGGAAAGTTCTGCTTTAGGAGCGGCACTGGGTTGTCCGCCTTCTGGCGGAGTCCAGAGGGCGCTGAGGGTTTGAATTAGCCAAGACCAATCAATGCCAAGAAATTTAAAACGTGAGCCGCCACTTTTGATGTATTTGATCCATTGATCGGTGGTGGTGGCGTGCCAGTTATCGGCTATGGGTCTAGTTAAGATTTGGATCCATAACTCTTCGGATTGATTGGGATTTAGTTTAGCTAAAGTTCCCGTGACGCCAGCGAGTGGATCAACTTCAAAATTTTCAAAAGTTTTAATCGGCAAGGCTTCATTTTCGGTTAAGCCAATTTCGGCTGAGTAGACTACAGGATGTTGTTTGCTTTTGTCCACATAATCTTCGTCGACCTTACGAATCTGCACGGTTGGATACTGAGCATAAATTTGTCCTTCCACAAAATTTTGGAGAATTTTCGGTACCCAGACATAAAAACGGATTTGTCCAGATGTGGATACAATTTCGAAAGATAAATGTTCTTGTACACCACCTGAGTTTTTTAGCTCATTAGCGTCTCTGAGGATACCGTGTAAAGAGGCAAATAATTGTTCGGCAGCCAACTCTTTTTTGTCATTGGTGCGCGGAATTTCCAACATCAACAACACAGAATCGACGTTTAATACTTTGAGTCGGTTGATTTTTTTGTAATTGTGATAAGTTAAAAATCCTAAAATACCGACAACTGGTAGCCAGACTATGGGCGTGAGTATAAACTGAATAACCTTTAAAAGCATACATCTTTAGTTTAGCATAAATGCTTTTTTTAGGCGATAGTGTAGGTGTTTTTGTCAACTTTTTTGAAGAGTTTTTTGTTTTGAAGATTTAGCAAAATAGTGGTTTCTTTGACACGGCGTGAACGCAAAACACGTTTAACGATTTCCTCACGAGTAAGAGGTTCTTTGGCATTGGTGAGAATTTTAATGATGACATCTGATACGGTGCCTTCACTATAGCCCCAAGTACTGAGGGCGTAGATGCCTCGGCCGATCAGTACAAAACGTGCATCTTTAATTAACTCGTTGTGAATGGCTTGAGTGGTGACATTTTTACGTTTGAAATTTGAATTAGTGATAGCGTTGGCGATATCAGAAAAATGCATTGGTTCGCGGTTGGTTTCTAAGATAACATAGATTTTGTCGCGAATATTTTTAGGATTAACAGTTGACCATTTGGCGAGACCCCAGACATTGTTGAGAGTGGCAAGGGTTTTTGAAATAGACGCAATTGCTTTTATATGGTCTGGATGTTCATAATTTAATTTATTGTCAAGCTCATCAAGTGACATCGGTTTTTTATTGGATTTGATCAGTGCAACAATTTCATCAATTTTGGTACGGATGGTTTTGGCATCTCCATAGTCAGCGATACCAATGGCGCCGCGATATTTATCATTTTCCTCAATTAGAGTTAGGGCGCTAGAGACATCACCAAGGAAGCTGAGATTGGCTTTTTCGTTGGCGGTGGCAGGGCGACCAAAAATTTTTTCGCCTAGCTCTGGGATGCGAGCAATACGTCCCATTTCGGTAAGATTACGGATAATAATTTTTTCGGCAGCGGCAAGTTCGGGGATTTGGCCTTCTTCGGAATTGATACGAAGGCGAATGAGAATGGCTTTTTCAAGTTGACGTACCCGTTCCCTAGTAATTGATAACATGTCGCCGATTTGTTCTAAAGTTTCTTTTTGACCAGTGAGACCAAAGCGACGAGAAACGATTTCTTTTTCACGGTTTTGGTCGATAATGGCGAGACTGCCAGCAATTGCTTTGGAGATTACTTCGGAATTTTGCTCCATTTTAACTGATTTTCCTTTATTCCACCGCTTATTTTGATGAATTTAATATTGATATGGTAACATGTTTTTATGCTGTCGTCAAGTAGAAAAATAATCTTTTTTGACTTCTGGACTTTATTGTAACACGTTTTTTGCAAAAAGAATAATTAATTGTAGTTATGTTTATTTTTTATTAAAATAAGTGTATATTATGCTATTTTTTTGATTTTTTAGTAGAGCGACGGCGGGTGACGGGTTTGTTTTCTAACATTTCTTTAGCCTGCTCAAGGGTAATATTGGTGGGATTGAGGTCTTCGGGTATTTTGCAATTATTGCGCTTTCTAGTTCCCTTTTTGGTTGGGCCCTTAATATAGGGGCCGTAAACACCTTTAATAATCTGAATTTCGCCCCAATCGGCGATAATTGAGGCTTTTTTGGCTTGATAAAGCTCCTCTGCGGCGTCTAGAGTGACATTGTAGGGGTTGTGTCCCTTAAGTGGGATGTTATGGCGGTCGGCTTTGAGATAGGGCCCAAACGGCCCGTTAGCGGCGATTAGTTCGACACCATCTTTGGCTTTACCGAGTGAACGAGGTAATTCAGGGAGCGAAAGTTGTGATAAAGCCTGTTCTAAGGAGACGGTTTTTACGGTCTTCCCTTTTGGCAATGGTACAAAGCGGGGTTTTTGACCACTTTCTTTTTCGTTTTCGCCTAGTTGGATAAAACCGCCGTTTCGGCCGATTTTGGCATAGATTTTGAGGCCAGTTTTAGGATCAACTCCGAGTTCGTTGGCAGAGTTATAGCGGTTGATTTGACTGGAGTTGCCAACTAATTTGGCAAATGGAGTGTAAAAATCGCTGAGCATTTTGACTCTTTTGAGTTTTTGCTCGGCAATTTGGTCGAGTTTTTGCTCGATGCCAGCGGTAAAGCCGTAATCCACAATCTGTTCAAAATGTTCGGTAAGGAAATCGGAAATTAACTCGCCAATAGGGGTGGGCAGTAACTTTCCTTTGGTGGCACCAGATTTTTCTGTAACAGTTTGACGGGTGATTTGGTCATTTTTTAGTGTAATTTCTAAGACTTTGCGAACCTCCCCTTCGGAATCGCCCTTGACTACATATTTACGGGCTTGAAGAGCATTCATGATTGAAGCATAGGTACTAGGGCGGCCAATACCGAGTTCTTCGAGTTTTTTAACTAGAGAACCTTCGGTGTAGCGGGCGGGTGGTTTGGCAAAAGTCTGGCGAGCAGTAATAGAGAGCGCGGCGGTTTTATCGCCTGGTTTGAGGTCGGGCAAAATTGAATCTTTAGAATGGCCATAAACTTTAAGAAAACCATCAAAAATCACAGTTTCACCTTTGGCGATGAAAGTTAGCTGGGTACTAGAATCTGGGACTAGATTGATAGTGGTTTTGGCGATTTTGGCTTTTGACATCTGGGTGGCGAGAGTACGGCTGTGGATTAGCTGGTAGAGTTTGCGCTCAAAATCATTTTTGCCGGCAGTTTCAAGAGAGATGTTGGAGGGGCGGATGGCTTCGTGCGCCTCTTGGGCGCTGGCAGTTTTGGTCTTGAAACGACGAGTTTGGAGGTAATTTTTGCCATATTTTTCGCTGATATAGCTAGCAATTGAGGCGATGGCTTGAGCGGAGAGGTTGAGAGAGTCGGTGCGGTGATAGGTGATGTGGCCAGCCTGATAGAGGGATTGGGCGGCACGCATGGTGGTACTGGCAGAAAAACCGAGTTTACTGCTGGCTTCGATTTGGAGAGCGGCGGTGGTGAGAGGAGTGGGGTTGGTTTTATCTGCTTCAGATTAGTGACGTCTGTAACTGTAAAATCGTTGGATTTAAGTGTATCTAGGAGTTTTTCGGCGGCTTCTGGGGTTTCTAGAGGATGTTTTTCTAATTGAGCAACAAAAGTTTCCTGCGTTTTGTTGGTGGAATTTTTGGGTGTAAAATTGCCAGAAACCTTGAAACTGGATTTGGCGGTAAATTTTTCGATTTCACGCTCTTTTTCGACGATAAGACGAAGAGCGGGCGACTGGACACGGCCGGCCGAAATAGCACCGGGGACTTTTTTGCGTACTACACCAGACAAATCATAACCCACTAACATGTCAAGAGTTTGGCGAGCCTGTTGGCTTTCGACCATGTTCATATCAACAGTGCGGGGGTGCTTGATTGCATCTTGGAGGGCAGTTTTGGTGATTTCGTGAAAAGTGATGCGATGAGTGTCTTTGGGTAATTTCAGGACTTCAAGTAAATGCCAAGAAATAGACTCTCCTTCACGGTCTTCGTCGGTAGCGAGCCAGATCTGATCGGCGGTTTTGGCGGCTTTTTTAAGCTCAGAAACAACCTTTTTATGATCTGGATCGATTTCGTAGGTAACAGTGAAATTTTTCTCGACATCGACCTTGGTGT
>CAUPNJ010000010.1:0-14252 GCA_963512515.1 uncultured Candidatus Saccharibacteria bacterium
ACGAAATTGGCTTTTTTCAAACCTTCCGCGACTGCAACTTTAAGTTTGGAAGTAGGAACGCGGATTTCGGTTTTGCCGACCATGATTGCATTACGAATGCGAGTGATGAGATCTGCAACTTGATCTGTAGATTGTAATGACATAATTCTCCTTTCTCCTACCAACTACTCTTTGTTACGCCAGGGATTTCACCTTTGCTGGCTTTTTCACGGAAATTAATACGGCTAAGGCCGAAACGACGCATGTAAGCGCGAGGACGACCGTCTAGAAGATCACGGTTTTTAAGACGAGTGGGGCTAGAGTTGCGTGGCAACTTCTGTAAACCTTCAAGATCGCCGGCAGCTTTGAGAGCAGCGCGTTTGGCTTGATATTTATTGTAAAGTTTTTGCCGTTTTTGGTCGCGGAGGACAGCTGATTTTTTTGCCATTATTTAGCCTCCTTTTCAAACGGCATACCAAAGAGTTCTAACAACTTGGTACTCCCTTCTTTAGATCCGTTTTTAATGATAAAGGTAATTTCTAATCCATGTAGCACGGCAGAATCTTCGAAAGTAATCTCTGGGAAGACGGTCTGTTCTTTGATACCCAAGGAATAATTACCTTGCTTGTCGAAAGACTTGCGAGAAACACCGTGGAAGTCGCGGACGTGCGGTAAAGCGACGTTGATGAGACGATCAACAAATTCATACATTTTGTCATTGCGCAAAGTGGTGAGATAACCGATAGGGGCGCCCATACCTTTACGGATTTTGAAGCCGGCAATGGATTTTTTGGCCAATCGAGAAGTGGTGGCTTGGCCAGTAATTTTGGTCAAAGTTAAGGCGACAGTTTCGGTGAAGCGTTTATCTTCACGTTTTTTGCCGACACCACAAGAAACGACCACTTTTTCGAGTTTAGGAACTTGGCTGATATTTTTAAGGCCCAGTTCTTTTTGCAATTTGGTGGCCAATTCAGCTTGATATTGTTGTTTGAGTCGGGGGATGTATTTGTCTGCCATTATTTTTTACCCTCCACTTTTTTAAGATTTGAAAGATGGATGCCGACGTGGATTGTCTTTTTACCGCCTTTGGGATTGAATTGAGTGGCACGCATATGACGTTCGCGCTCACCGATACCTTCAATCATGGCTTTGTGGTTGGCTTTATCCATTTTGACGATTTTGCCAGTTTTACCTTTATTGTCGCCAGCGATGATAGTTACTTGATCGCCGGTTTTGAGATTCTGTGCCATTATAGTACCTCCGGAGCTAAGCTAATAATCTTATTAAAGCCGAGGTCGCGAAGTTCACGAGGGACTGGACCGAAGACACGGGTGCCTTTGGGGTTTTTATCATCATTGATAAGCACAGCGGCGTTGTCGTCGAAACGGATGGTGGAACCATCAGGACGACGAATTTGACCGCGAGTGCGAACGATGACGGCGCGGACTACAGCTTTTTTCTTGACGTTGCCGGTTGGGGAGGCTTGCTTGACGCTAGCGGTAACAATATCACCAACGCGAGCGTAGCGCGCACGAGTACCGCCTAGCACACGGATCACACCGAGTTCTTTGGCGCCACTGTTGTCGGCAACTTTAAGTCTGGTTTCCTGTTGAATCATTTATTTATTCTCCTTATTATCGACCTCTTCAATCGGAGTCACGACATCTTCTTTTAATTCGACCGAGCCGTGGGACTTTTCGAGAACTTTGACTAATTTATAAGTCTTGGTTTTAGAAAGAGGACGGCAAGATGCAATTTCGACCTTATCACCAACTTTTGCGACATTGTCGGCGTCGTGAGCAGCGTATTTACGGGTGTGTGAATACTGCTTACGGTAAAGTGGGTGGGTCTCGCGACTAGTGATTGAGACAGTAATGGTCTTATCACGTTTGTCGGAAGTGACAATTCCTGTTAGAGCCATTATTTTATCTCCTTTTTATTAATTTTGGTGAGCAAGCGGGCAAGATCTTTTTTGATTGCTTTGATAGCGTGAGGGTTCTGTAAAGTGCCATCGTAGAGACTGGACTTAGTAGTGAGTAATTCTTGACGCTTAGCGGAAACTTGTTGCTCAAGAGTCAGTTCTTTGGCGGGAGCTTTGGTTTTAGCAATGGTTTTTTTGTCAGCCATAATTAACACTCCTCTTTCTTAACAATTTTGCAACGAACTGGTAATTTGTGGGAGGCTAGGCGCAAAGCTTCGCGAGCCTGAGCTTCGGTAACGTCGGCAATTTCAAACATAACTGTACCAGTTTTAACCTTGGCGACGTAGAACTGAGGTTCACCTTTACCAGAACCCATTTTGACGTCCAAAGGTTTTTTGGTGACAGGCGTATGTGGGAAAATGCGAATCCAAACTTGACCACCACGTTTAACGTAACGAGTAATAGCTTGACGAGCGGATTCGATTTGACGTGAGTTAATGCGCTCGTTATCAAGAGACATTAGTCCGAAGTCGCCAAAAGCTACAGTGTTACAGCGAGTAGCAACGCCTTTGTTTTTACCCTTGCGCACTTTGCGATGTGGGACTTTTTTCGGAAGTAGAATAGCCATATTATTTCTCCCCCTTATAGATCCAGACCTTGACACCAATAATACCAGCGATGGTAGGAGCGTGGTGACAGTGGAAATCAATGTCGGCACGCAAGGTGTGTAGAGGCACGGAGCCTTCAATAAATTTTTCACGACGAGACATCTCAGCACCGTTCAAACGACCGGCCACCTCGATGCGAACACCCTTAGCGCCAGCGTTCATGGTAGACTGGCAGGCCATTTTGACGGCACGGCGGAAGTTCATACGTTTGCCAAGTTGAAAACCGATGTTTTCGGCCACTAATTTGGCTGAAAGTTCAGGTTTTTTGACTTCTTCAACGTTGAGACGAATTGGCTGAGAAACAAATTTCTCAAGTTCTTTCTTTAGCTCGTTGATACCTGCACCCTGTTTGCCAATCACGGCACCTGCTTTAGCGGTGAAAATGGTAACAGTAGTGAGGTTAGGGCTGCGCTCGATATTGATTTTGGCAATACTGGGGCGAGCCTTGAAGCGATTTTCAATCACTTCGCGGATTTTAATATCTTCAACCAACCATTTCTTAAAATCAGTCTTTTTAGTGAACCACTTGGAAGACCAATCTTTACTGACTTGGAGGCGGTAAGATATCGGGTTGACTTTTTGACCCATTACTTTTCCTCCTTCTTATCAGCTTTTTTTGCTGCAGTCTTTTTGGCTGGAGCCGGAGCTGATTTTTTAGCTTTTTCTTCACCAGCAACTTCGACAAAAATGTTGCTAGAGATCTTTTCAAACGGTAAGGCGCGACCACGAGAGGCTGGTTTGTAGCGACGAATACGGGTGCCAGCGGTGACAGAGATTCTGACGATACGAATGGTTTTAGGATCGATCGAAGCGCCGGAATTAAGCAAGTTAGCTTTGGCAGAATCAATTGCCTTAGAAACTGGTCTGGAGGCACGACGTGGGGTGTGTTCTAGAATGACTAGAGCATCGGCAACATAACGATCTCTAACCAGGCTAGCCACGATACTGGTTTTGCGGGGTTGATTATCGACTCCTTTAATGTAAGCATGTGCAAATTTAGTAGCCATATTTATTTCCTCCCTTCAGCGGCTTTTTTGCCACCGTGGCGTCTAAATTTGCGGGTGGGAGCAAATTCGCCAAGTTTGTGACCGACCATATTTTCCGAAATAAAGACCGGAACATGAACTTTGCCGTTATGAACAGCGATGGTGCGGCCAACCATTTCTGGTGAAATGGTGGACTGCCTAGCCCAAGTCTTAATTACGGTGCGATCTTCGGCAGAGAGAGCTTTGATTTTCTTCTCTAGTTTGTAGTCCACGAAAGGACCTTTTTTCAGGCTTCTTCCCATAAACTATCTCCTCTTTCCTTCGTGACGACTACGCACGATCATTTTATTAGTTTTCTTATTGCGACGGGTGCGATAACCAAGTGCTAATTGACCCCATGGGGTGCGAGGGGCTTTACCCGAACCGTGACGACCACCATCACCACCACCATGTGGGTGATCACAAGCATTCATAACAACACCACGTACGGTGGGGCGGATACCCTTGCGACGACGACGACCAGCAGAACCAATTTTGATGTTTTGGTGCTGTTCGTTGCCTACGCTGCCAACGGAAGCCATACATGTGGTGAGGACTTTTCGCACTTCACCAGAAGGTAGCTTGATGGTGGCATAGCCATCTTCTTTTGCCATAAGCTGAGCTGACGCACCAGCGGAGCGTACCATCTGAGCGCCTTTACTAGGAGTAAGCTCGATAGCATAAACTACAGAACCGACTGGGATGGATTCTAGTGGTAGGCGGTTTGAGGTTTCGATTGCAATTTCGTCACCAGTTTCAAACACGCTACCTTGACGCATGCTAGAGTCGGCAATGACGTAGTAATATTTATCATTTTGATCCTGAACACGGGCAATGCGAGCACTGCGGTTTGGATCGTATTCAATTTCTCGGACAGTCAGCTTGAGACCTTTTGGTAGATTATGGGTCAAGATGCGATAATGACGCTTGACACCGCCACCACGATGACGAACGGTGATACGTCCGGAATTGTTGCGACCAGAATTTTGTTTCTTAGAACGAGTCAAAGATTTAAGCGGTTTACGGGTAGTAATTTGATCAAAATCCTGGGTGGTTTTTTGGCGTTGAGCCGGAGTAATGGGGCGATAAGCTTTAATACTCATTATTTATCTCCCTTCTCTTTAGCAGTTTTGGCTGCTTTTTTGTCGGTTGCTTTAGTAGCGGTTGGCTGCTCGACGGCTTCTTCTTCAAAAATGCGGATGGAATCACCTTTTTTAAGAGTGACATAGGCAAATTTGCGGTCTTGCTTATGGGTGGTACCTGGGTAAGCGTGTTTGCCGCGGGAGAAGCGGGTCTTTTTGCCATCGCGAACTAAAGTGCGGACATCTTCAACTGTGACCTTGAATTGCTCAGCAACAGCTTTTGCAACTGCTTGCTTGCTGGCATTTTTAGGAACGATGAAAATGTAAGTTTGTTTGGTTTGTTCGGCGTAGGCCTTTTCAGTGGCACGTGGAATTAACAACATTAGGCTTTCTCCTTTCCAAGTAGCCATTCTTCAGTGGCCTGAAGAGCTTCTTTGTTGAAAAGAATGACGTCGGCGTTCAAAACATCAAAGACATTTAGATAAGTAGAACGGACCAATTTCAGATTTGGTAGGTTATTGGTCATGCGGACTAACTCCGAAGTCTTTTCTTTGGTGACTAACAGGATGTTTTGGTCGGCAATTTTTAGATCTTGCAGAGCCTTGTGAGCGTCTTTAGTTTTGCCGCTTGGTTTGATTTCGGCAAGCTTGATAGCTTTAGCTTGGTTTTTCAAACTGAGCGCCTGCATGATAGCGACACGTTTGGCGGATTTAGAGATTTTCTTAGTGAAATTCTCTTCGCCGGTACGACCAAAGGCGACACCACCGTGACGCCAGATGGGGTTACGGGTGGAACCAAAACGAGCACGACCAGTACCTTTTTGTTTCCAAGGCTTTTTACCACCACCGCTAACTTCGCCACGCTTCAAAGTTTTGGCGTGAGAACTACGAGAATTAGCTAGATAAGCATCGTAAGCAGTTTTAAGCAATTCGTGATTTTTTACTTCGAGGTCAAAGATTTTTGGATTTAGATCTGCCATATTACTCCTTTCCCTCCACTGAAACTATACCTTTTTTGGGTCCAGGCACTGCGCCTTTGACGCCAAGTAGGTTGTTTTCTGGATCGATAAATGCTACCACTAGGTTTTTGACGGTAACCTGATCATGTCCCATACGACCTGGCATTTTCTTGCCTTTAAAGACTTTTTGTGGGTACATTGAGCCGATCGAACCGACGTGGCGAATGCTACCCTTAAAACCGTGGGTGTTACGGGATTCAATAAAGTTGTGGCGTTTAACGGTGCCGGCAAAACCTTTACCTTTAGAAACGCCGGTAACGGCGACTTTGTCGCCTAATTCAAAGTTTGCGACGGTAAATGCATCACCAATTTTGCATTCTGGCTCAGCATTTAGACGAAACTCTTTTAAGATTTTTGGAGTGACTCCGGATTTTTTGAGGTGACCGGAAACCGACTTGCTCAGATTCTTACCCTGACCAAAACCAAGCTGCACAGCGTTATAACCATCGGAATCGGTGGTTTTAATCTGAGTCACTGTGGCTGGACCGGCTTGGAGGATAGTGATGGGAGTAACCAATCCGTCTTCGCCGATGATCTGGGTCATACCAACTTTGGTGCCGATAATGACTTTCATCTTTTCCTTTCCTTTAAATATCACGAAGCCTAGACTGAGAGTAGTTCCGATCTCGATCTTTGTCTTTGCAAGTGGATAGAGATGGCTTATTCTGAAGTCTAGCTGTACGTAATTAAATTATACTTTTTTAGTATATCATACTTATATAAAAGATACAACCTTACCTAGAGAAGTGTTTGGTTGAAATGAAAAATGCCCCTTTCGGGGCATACCCCATTCGGGGCTTTTTGGTTATCTGCTGTTCTTTCTCAGCTTAAGTACTGAGGTTAGAATAGCGCTAGCAGCTAGCATTGCGAACAAAGCATAAGCCGTCCTAGTGCTGTCACCTGTTTTTGGAACATCACTAGATTTAACAGCGACCTTTGTCACCGCTTTTGCCTTCTTTACTGTAGGCTGCGTAGGCTGCTCTGCAGTAGGTGAAGGCGTTGAAGGCGAAGGCTGTACACTAGGGTTCTGAGGATTCTGAGGCTGTGGATCCTGAGGGTCCTGTGGATTCTGTGGATCCTGAGGATTCTGAGGGTCCTGAGGATTTTCTTGGATCTTCGTATGACGAACTATCCAAGTTCCCGATGAATCCTTGTAGATGTCCATCTTCCATCCCTTGTGTTCATTACTTTCTATGTACCACTCTTTGGTCGCATCTAAATTGCTCCATTCGTGGTACCAGTCGTCCTCTTCCTTTGTGAGGACAACTGTTGAATACGGATGGTGTACCCCTTTTTCATATAGGTACACTACCGCCTTCTGCCCAGGCTCAGTCTCTCCGCCCCACCATTGGACGTTTACTCCTACTGTAGTAGTTGGAGCTGCTGTCCTTTCGGTAGAAGCAGGTTGTGTCGACTGTGCAGCTGGCTGTGCAGCTGGCTGAGAGGTAGGAGCAGAAGATACAGATGTAGCCTCTTTTACGGCTGTATTGGTTTCTGCTACTTTATCCTTGGGTGCAGGTGGCTGCGCCTTAGATTCCTCTACCTGTGGTTTCTCCACCTCCTGAGTGACGGCCGCCGGTTGACTGGGCGTTTCTGAGCCCTCCGGATCATCAGCGGCAAATGCCGCTATCTGCGAAAACGCACAGAAGCAGATTGCCACTGTGACCGCTACTGCGGCAGTGATAACCTTCATTCTTTTTTTAGTTTTCATCATGTTGGTACCCCCTTGAAAACTATACTTAAGTTATTATCTTAAGTAAAAAATAACTTACGCTTATTATATTATCATAACTAACCAAAAAAGTCAATAGCAAAAATATGACACCGCTAAATTGGTGTCATATTTTGCGCTTTATACCCAGAGACTAGAGTTGTTCTAGATCGTCAGCGGTGGGTTCATCGGTGCCAGAAATAACATTGACACCTGTACCGACTGGGATTTTGCGACCAATGATGACGTTTTCCTTCAAACCACGTAAGTGATCGACGCGACCGCTGATAGCGGCACCAATCAAAACACGTGTAGTATCTTGGAAGGAAGCAGCCGACAAGAACGAATCGGAGCGAATCGAGACACGAGTGAGACCTTGGAGCAGGCGAGTGAACTCGGCAGGTTGTTTGTGCTCTTTTTCTAACTCTCTGTTTTGAGTAGTGACCGCATCGAGAGATACAATATCTCCAATTACGAAGCTAGAGTCACCTGGATCTTCCACAGCAACACGACTAAACATCTGTCGCACAATCACCTCAAGGTGTTTGGCGGAAATTTCATGGCCTTGCGCTGCGTAGACCGCTAAGACTTCATTCATGATATAGCGAGCAGTTTCTTCGCTACCCTTATATTTGAGTAGGTCTTGCAAGTCGAGTGACCCAGCGGTGAGACGATCGCCAGCGGAAATAACCTGTCCAGATTTGACTAGTAGTTCGGCGGTGTTAGGAATCTCTACTCGAGCTGGACCACCAGCGCTTTCGGTCAAAACGATGGCATCTTCCACTAGTTGAGCGTTACCGCTAAATGGAGCTACAATGGCAGGAGCTTCTGGGGTCTTAGAGGATAGGATATCGCCAACTTTGACGAAAGCACCATCTTTAACTTTAGATTTACGACCATCTAGAGAGATATGTTCGGTTTTGCCTGCGACTGGAGTGATCTGAACAATATATTTATTGTTGTCTTCCCAAGTTTCAACGGATCCACTCTCTGGAGCCACCCAAGCGCGACCCTTTGGTGAGCGAGCTTCCAGAAGCTCTTCAACACGAGGAAGACCACTGGCAATAGCACCGGAACCTGCCACACCAGAACCGTGTTTGGTGTCAAGTGTGAGCTGGGTACCCGGCTCACCGAGCGATTGGGCAGCAATCACGCCGATGGGCTGAGAAGCCTCTACCAATTCGCGAGTTGACAAATCCAGGCCATAAGCTCGGCGTGGTACACCATGTAGGGCCGTGGTGGTTAAGACAGATTGGATACGGACGGATTCAATTTTATCATCAGCATCAATCTGTGCGGCTACTTCTTTAGTGATCAATTCGTCAGCTTCAAGATAACCTGGAATAGCTTCGGCTGTGAAACGACCAGTAATGCGAGCTGAAAAATCGATCCCAGTCCAATCAGTTTCAGAACGATAAATCACAAAACCTGGGTCTTCAGCAGTTTCATCGACGGTAAAGACATCTTGAGCAACGTCGACCAGACGACGAGTGAGATAGCCAGAGTCGGCCGTACGCAGAGCAGTAGAAACTTGACCTTGGCGGGCGCCACGAGTAGCGATAAAGGATTCAAGAGTGTTGAGGCCCTTTTTGTAGCTAGATTTAACGGGCAGCTCAATCTCGTTGTTGTTGATATCAACCATGATACCGATCTCGGCAGAAGCGAGCTTGATGTTAGAGATGTTACCACGAGCTCCAGAGTTAACCATCATAGCGATGTCGGTGTCAAGTTCAGATAACTTATCTTTAAGGAATTCAGAAATCTTCTTATCAATATTACGCCAGTTGGCAACGGTTAGATTGTAGCGTTCGTCTTCGGTAACTAGGCCTTGATTAAACTGATCTTGAATCAAGGCAGTTTTAGCATCACCTTCGGCAATAAAATCTTGAATTTCGGGATAGGTGGGGTAGTCGTCTTTGCAAGTTGAGACCGAAGCGATGGTTTCATACTCAAAAGCAAGATTTTTGAGTGCATCAGCTACTTTTACGGTAGTTTCGGAGCCATATTGATCAAAGATATTGGCCATGACTTTTTTGAGTTGCTTGCTATTTTGAACTGAATTGTCAAACGGATAGTCTTCTGGCAAGATTTGGTTGAAAATTACGCGACCCAAAGTGGTATTACGAATAGCTTTTTTGGCAAAAACGCGAATTGGCGTCTGCAAGGCAATCAAGCCGTTGTCATAAGCCATTTCTGCTTCGTGAATGGAGCTGAAAGCTTGAATCTTCTCAGTGTCAGTGCCGGGGCGATCATAGGTTAAATAGTAAATCCCGAGCACCACGTCTTGATAAATTGCTAAAACTGGGGCACCATCAGCGGGTTTAAGCAAGTTTTTGCCAGCCGACATCAATTCTCTAGCCTCAATCTGAGCGTCGCTAGAAAGTGGGAGATGTACAGCCATTTGGTCACCATCGTAGTCGGCGTTGAAGCCAGAAGCGACGAGTGGGTGAAGCTGGATGGCCATACCGTCAATTAGTTTAGGCTTGAAAGCTTGGATTGAAAGGCGGTGCAAGGAAGGGGCGCGGTTCAAAAGTACGTAACGTCCTTGGATTACTTCGTCTAGAGCGTCCCAAACTACAGATTCGCCGGCCTCGATAAGACGAGTAGCGGCACATGCTCACGTTCCATTAGCCAAGAGAAGACAAAGGGTTTAAAGAGCTCTAAGGCCATTTGTTTTGGTAGACCGCATTCGTCTAGTTTCAGTTCTGGACCAACCACAATCACAGAGCGACCAGAGTAATCAACCCGTTTACCGAGTAGATTTTGGCGAAAGCGTCCTTGTTTACCGCGGAGCAAATCAGAAAGAGACTTGAGTTTGCGGCGACCATTTTGAGAGCTGGCAGCACGATTACCATGAGTAGAGCCGTTGTCGATGAGGGCGTCGACCGCTTCTTGGAGCATGCGCATTTCATTGCGACAAATCGCCTGAGGGGCACGCAGATCAATTAGTTTCTTGAGACGATTATTGCGATTAATCACGCGGCGGTAAAGATCGTTAAGATCTGAAGTGGCAAAACGACCACCGGGCAAGGAAATCATGGGACGTAGATCTGGTGGAATCACCGGAATAACATTCATGATTAGATCGGTCGGTTTAATACCAGCCGATTGCATACCCTCAAGCAATTTAAGACGCTTGACGATTTTGCGCTCGCGCTGACCTTTAGCTTCAGCTTTTTCAGCTTTAAGATCTTCGATAATTTGATCCATGTCAATTTCGGATAGAGCCTTTAAGAGAGCGGTTCCACCCATCTCAACCGTGATAAGGTCTTCGTATTCCTCAGGCAGATTACGATAATCGAGCTCAGAGATGACGGCGCCTTTTTTCAAGCCTTCAAGAATAGCTTTGCGCTCAAAATAATCTTGATCGAGAGCGTCTAGCTCTTTAGCTTCTTCTTCGACTAGCTGTTTTTGGTTAGCGTTTTGATCTTTAGCGGCAGTCTGATAACGTAGGCTAATGGCTTGGCGGGCGGCTTCATTTTGAGCCTTGAGGTCGGCTAGGTTTTTTTCGATTTCTTCAGCCTTGGCATCAATAATTAGATAAGAGGCGAAGTAGGCGACCGATTCAATACTGCGGACTTTGAGGTCTAACAGTAAACTGATGGCACTAGGGGTGCCACGCATAAACCAGATATGAACAACTGGGGCAGCGAGTTTAATGTGGCCCATGCGCTCACGACGAGAAATTGCCTTGGTGACAAGATTACCCTCTTTATCAACGGCTGCCTCGCGCGAACGGACACCTTTGAGTTTGCTGTCATGTGGATTAATATCCTTGACTGGGCCAAAAATACGCTCACAGAACAAACCGTCACGTTCTGGTTTTTGGGTACGATAGTTAATGGTTTCAGGTTTGATAACCTCGCCATAACTCCAGTTCAAGACGTCTTCATCGCTGGCAACGCAGAGACGAATTGAATCAAAATCGCTAGCTGAGATAAAATTATCCATCCAAGCCATATTAAAGCTCCTCTCCGAGATCGACGGTTCCCTCGTCGGCCTCTATTATTTCTACCCCCTCAATATCAAGTTCTTCCTCGGTTTCAATATCTACGCCCGGCTCAGCTTCTTTTAGATGCTTGTTGTAGATAATACTATCGTCTTGTGATTTTTCGATTGCGCGGGAAGTTTTCTCAATCACCGTATCAGCATCAGACGAAACACCGTTGTCTAATAGGTCGATTTTGAGACCTAGACCCTGCAATTCCTTGACTAAGACGTTAAAGCCTTCTGGCAACTTAGGTCCTTCAATTGGTAGGTTTTTGATGATTGATTCATAGGCCTTAGCACGACCGTAGACGTCATCAGATTTAATGGTAAGCATCTCTTGCAAAGTGGTAGCAGCACCATAAGCTTCGAGAGCCCAAACCTCCATTTCACCAAAGCGCTGACCACCGTTTTGGGCCTTACCGCCAAGTGGCTGTTGGGTAACCATGGTGTATGGACCAGTGGAGCGGGCGTGGATTTTATCTTCGACCATGTGATGAAGTTTGATAATATGCATCACACCGACTGAGGTTTCTTGGTTAAATGGTTCACCCGTGAGACCGTCAAATAGTTGCACGCGGCCATTGGATTTGAGTCCGATTTTAGTTAATTCGTTGGAAATGGTTTCGTCGGAGACTCCGTTAAAGGACGGAGTGGCGACTTTGTAACCGAGGGCTCTGGCGGCCATACCGAGGTGAATCTCAAACAGCTGACCAAGGTTCATACGGCTAGGTACGCCCATTGGTGAAAGAATTACGTCGATTGGGGTGCCGTCTGGCATAAATGGCATGTCTTCTACCGGCAAAATACGAGAAACTACGCCTTTATTGCCATGGCGACCAGACAATTTGTCACCGACGCTAATTTTACGCATTTCGGCTACGTAAATTTTAATTTGCATTAAGACGCCAGCTTTGAGTTCGTGACCCTGTTCACGGGTGTAAACGCGGACGTCGACGACTTTGCTAGTGTTGCCGTTCATGCGTACGGAAGTGTCGCGAACGTCTTTGGCTTTTTCACCGAAGATGGCGCGCAACAAGCGTTCTTCTGAACTGAGCTCTTGCTCACCTTTTGGTGTAATTTTACCGACTAAAATGTCGCCGCTCGAAACTTCAGAACCGATAGTAACAATACCATCTTCACCAAGGTGACGCAAAGCGTGTTCAGAAACGTTTGGAATGTCGCGAGTGACTTGTTCGGGACCAAGTTTGGTTTCGCGTACTTCAACATCGAAATCTTTAATGTTGATTGAGGTTAGGGTGTCATCTTGAACTAGGCGCTGAGAAATGACGATAGCGTCGTCCATGTTATAGCCACGCCAAGGCATAAAGGCGACCAACAAATCTTTACCAAGTGCAAGCTCGCCGTCTTTAATTGAGGCACCTTCAATCAGAATATCGCCGCGTTTAACTTTTTGACCTTGAATAACTTTGACACGCTGGTTGTAACAGCGACATTCATTGGTTTTTTCAAAGTGTACTAGTGGGTAAATCTTTTCTTCACCGTTTTTGTATTCTACAACTACGGAAACTCCGTCGGCTTTTTTGACGATACCGTTGGCCTCAGCCATCACGACCTGAGAGGTGTTTGTGGCAACTTCTGATTCAATACCAGTACCAACAATTGGGGCCTGGTTGGTGAGTAGAGGCACAGCCTGTTTCTGCATAGCGCAGGCCATAAGGGAGCGGTCAACACGGTTTTTCTCTACAAACGGAATTAGTGAGGCGGACAGACCGAGAATCTCTTTGTGAGCGGCGTCGATGTGAGTAATCTTGTTGGACTCAACCTGAACCGGCATGCCGTAAACACGGGCCGAGATCCATTCTTCGGTCAATTTGCCGTTTTTGTCGACTTTGGCGGAAGCGTCAGCAATGATCATACTTTTTTCGGCATTAGCATCGACATAGACGATTTCATCGGTGATTTTACCGTTTTTGACGACACGATAAGGCGCCTCGATAAAACCATAGGAGTTGATGCGAGCATAAGTGGCAAGGTTTAACACCAAACCAACGTTTGCACCTTCAGGTGTCTCGACTGTACAGATGCGGCCGTAGTGAGTAGGATGAGTGTCACGTACCTCAAAGCCAGCCCGTTCACGAGTCAAACCACCAGGACCCATACTAGATAGGCGGCGTTTGTGAGCTAGCTCTGAAAGCGGGTTAGTTTCATCCATGAGCTGCGACAACTGAGAGCTAGAGAAAAATTCCTTCACTGCTGCCACGACTGGACGAGAATTCAAGAGTTGGGCTGGGGTGATATCTTCTGGGTTAGCCATTGACATGCGGTCTAAAATATTGCGACGCAAGCGTAGCATACCGATGCGGAATTGGCGCTGCACCAGCTCGCCTACCAATTTAACGCGACGATTTGACAAAGAATCGATATCATCTGGCGCTTCTTGCGTATTATTGAGACGAATAATTTCGCTAATAATGGCGATGAGGTCCTTCATCTGCAAAGTGCGGTAGCGAGCATCTTCGGGTGTATCAAAACCAAGGCGCTGATTTAGTTTGAAACGGCCAACGCGAGAATAATCGTAACGCTTGTAGTCAAAGAAAGTACTCTCAACCATGGAGCGAGCGTTCTCAACCGTAGCTAAATCACCGGGGCGCAGACGACGGTAGACTTCAATTAGAGCTTCGGACTTACCGTTGGTATTGTCTTTTTCGAGAGTTGAATCGATGTAGGAAATAGCACCGGTGTCGATATCTTTAAAGGCTTCCTTAATTTCGGATTTTTTAGCCATGCCGAGCGCACGCAAGAAAGTTGTAACCGGAATTTTTTTGCGGCGGTCAATTTTGACGTTGATGCTGTTGTATTTGTCGGTCTCAAATTCTAGCCAAGCACCGCGACCGGGG
>CAUPNJ010000011.1:0-13742 GCA_963512515.1 uncultured Candidatus Saccharibacteria bacterium
AGACATTACGGTTTCATCGCTCACAGGATTAACTTGGCCTGGATTAAAATAGGCCACAAAATCGCCTTTTTTACTGGCAGATTCCGCAACATAAACGCTCCAAGTTTTGGGATATTCAAAAGTTAGTTCGCCATAATCGGCAGGTCCGGCAAAAGTACTGAAAGGGTATTTTTCTTTTTCGGCAAAAGCAGTTTCGAGTTCGGTTTCTTTCTGGTTGACAGCAACCGCAACGGCTTTTTTAATCTGACCATCGACATCAGTTTTGGCGTCACGCCAATTAATGGTCATCCATACGAATAGAACTAAAAAGATTAAAGCTAAAATACTAACAATGACAATTACGATAGTCTTGATGGTATTATTGCTGTTGGTTTTATGATCTGGTATAGACATAACTGGCGCCGATGTGGGGATAGAGTTCGGAGCTTGAGTTTGCGCTGGTACAGGTGAAAAATTGGAATTATCCATGGCTTTATATTACTTATGTTTTATTCTTTTGTTAAGTCTGCAAGATCTTGTTCAATGGTTTTGGCTAATTTTATGGCAGATTGATACTTATCAGCGGCTTGATCTAGACTAAAATCTTCACCATAAAACCAGTCAATATCGGCTTCAAGTTGGGAAATTTTTTGGTTGATATTATTTTTGGCGATTTTTGACATTTTTTACCTCCGCTTTAATCAATTGTTGTGTGGTAGTAATCGTAATCTCGCTACCTTCTTCGATTTGACCTTTGATAATGGCATAACCTCTAACTAAAACAGATTCTGGATTGAGGGTCTGAAGTAGGTTAAGTTGTCCAACTAGTTTTTGCTGGTAAGAATTGATTCTTTGAAAAGTTTGCTGCCGGGTGGTCTGAATGAGATTGGTGAGATGGGTTGTTTGCGCATCAAAATTAGACAAAATTTGGTGAGTCACGCCGGTGAGCAGATTATGGAAGCGCTTAGTTTCGGCTTGGCGATCTGGGGTTAAAATCTGAGCGGCATTACTTGGGGTGGAAGCGGCAAAATCGGCGGCAAGATCAGAAAGAGATTCGTCAATTTCATGCCCAATACCAGTGATAATAGGCAAACGACTAGCGGCGATAGCGCGAACCAGAGATTCGTCATTAAAAGCGGCTAGATCATCCGCCGAACCACCGCCGCGCAAAATCGCAATAACCTGCACAGTTTGTGATTGATTAAAGTGATTGATTGCTTTAATGATTTGAGATGGTGCGCTTAACCCTTGAACCATAGTGTGGGCTACCTGAATAGTGAGTCCGCCCCAACGCTCATTGATAATTTTAATAAAATCAGCATAGCCAGCAGCCTGAGTAGAAGAAATTATACCGATTGAAGAAACCGGCAAAGGCAGTGGGCGTTTTTTGTCTGGACTAAACAGACCTTCTTTAGCTAGTTTAGCTTTGAGAATTTCGAAACTTTTCTTGATACTGCCAGCGCCAACGGGCATAATCTGGCGGACGGTCAGAGAAAATTTACCCCATTTGGTGAGTTTAGGTGTAGCCTTAACTTTGACTTTGATGCCATCCTCTAGAGGGGTATTCAGCCAAACTAGAGGCATAAAACAGTTGACACTAGTGTCGCTATCTTTGAGATCGAAAAAAACCCATTTGTTTTGACTAATTTTAAAACCGGAAACTTCACCCACAACTATAATATCTTGATAAGCGGTAGTTAGAGTTTGGTTGCAAATGTCTACAAATTGCGAAACGGTAAGTTCGGGGACTTCCATTACGCTTTGCCTAATTTAGCACGATCTTCTTTACCAATTTGGGAAATGGCACGTTGATATAAACCGTATCCGCTTACAATTGTCCCAATTAAGACAACAACTCTAGTGGTGATGACCACGGCTGATGCCAGACCTACCGACACGCCCAGTGTAGACATCACAAAAATCATAGCACCTTCGTACCCGCCAACTCCGCCCGGTGTAACTAAAACTGCACCAATCACAGAGCCAATCGCTTCAGCAATCATAATTTGAGGCAAAATTTCTGGGTGCCCCATACTAATGCCAACAATCCAATAGGTTGCAACTTCGAGAAAACTATAAATAATGCCCCAAGCAATCGGTCGAGCTAAGATTTTTTTATGTTGTCTAGCAATCATAAGATCTTTGTGTAAATCCATCATGTAGGTGTGGACTTTTTGATAGTTAACAACTCGAGCTTTACGCCCAAAGGTAATTAAATTAGCAACTCGGTTAATAAATTTAGTGGCAAAAGAAGAAAATTTATCGATGCGCTTTTGGCTACTCGCAATCACCACAATTATTATGGTTGCGCCAATAATTCCTAGACTCATAAAACAAGTGAGCCAAACCAACCAAAGCGCATTGACAGATAAGCCGCCGGCAATGAGCAAGAAAGCAATTGCGACGATAGTTTGGGCCTGATTGGCACAGATGGTGATGGCGTAGCGCAAGAGATACATAAAGCTAGTTTGGCCGACAGAGGCCCCAAAGGCACGCAATCGCCAGGCAATATAACCAAGTCCAGATACGCCGCCAGACGGGACAGCGTGATTGACGAAGTTCAACTCAAAAGAAATACTCATAAGATCCCAAACCGACATTTTCTTAAATTCTGGCTTGGCGGCCATGTAGGAGAAAAACATTTGTCCGGCACAAAAATACATAAAAAGTTGTTCCGGAATCAGCAGTGCAATTACGGCAAGATTGGTTTGACTGAGGTAATTAATGGCGGCAAAAATCTCAGTACGAGCATTCCAAACTACTAGAGCGACGAGAATTAAAGTTATGACACTAAGCACTTTTCTAAACATAACACGATTATAGCATGATATACTTATGTTATATGAAATATCTTGCAGTTTTAGGTCGTTTGCCGGAGGTTTCGCAAGCCGAGCTTGAAGCGCAGTTTGGCGAGGGAGTCAAGGTAATAAAATCTGACAAACAGACGAGTTTAGCATTTTTTGAGGCTCCAACGACGGGAGAGATGGGAGCGCCCAAGATCGATAAGCTAGGTGGTACCATGAAGCTAGGCTGTTCGCTAGAAAAACTTCATCCTTTGGATTTTTTGCAAAATCTACCGGCAGGCAAAATTACCTTGGGGGTCTCGGTCTATGGGGGCAAGCGACAGGTGGCGCAACGGGAAGGGCTGAAGCTGAAAAAAAATTTATTGAAACTGGGGCGCAAAGTGCGCTTAGTGCCAAATCAAACAGCCGTCCTGTCAACTGCCACTTCTCATCATAATAAGCTTGGTCGTAAACCTTTGGCGGTAGAGTTGTTGCTTTTTCGGGACGAATATTTTTTGAGTTTGGGCTCGCAAAATATTGTCGCTTACGCAAAACGCGACCAATCTAGGCCAGCACGCGACGCTAAGGTGGGTATGTTGCCACCGAAATTAGCGCAGATTTTGCTGAATTTAAACGGGGCCTTGCCGGTCGGTACAAGAGTTTTGGATCCTTTCTGTGGTACAGGCGTGGTACTGCAGGAAGCGGCGATGATGGGTTATAATCCTCTAGGTTCAGATTTAAATCCAAGGATGGTGGCGTACACAAAAAAGAATTTAGAGTGGCTGAAACAGCGCTATCGATTGACAAATTTAGATTTATGTGATATAATTGAGGGAGATGCTACGCTTAACGTCTGGTCAAAACCCGTGGAAGCCGTGGCCTGTGAAACTTATCTTGGGCCACCAATGTCTCAACCGCCATCAGAAATAAAGCTCAAAACTGTAAAACAAGAGTGTAAAGGAATAATTTTAGGTTTTTTGCAAAATATTAGTAGGCAAATTGAGGCTAGCACGCCACTGACTTTGGCGATACCAGCTTGGCTGAGGCCGGACGGTTCATATTCTAGGCTGGATATTCTTGACGAAATAGAGAAGATGGGATATAATGTTAAGAAGTATTCAGGTGCAGACAGTTTGCTTTACTTTAGAGAAGGACAAATTGTTGCACGAGAAATAATATCATTAAGGAAAAACTAATATGTCACACGTAAAAGCGGGAGGAAGCTCCAAAAATATTCATAATAACGCTGGTCAGCGCCTAGGCGTGAAGCGTTTTGGTGGACAAAAAGTGCGTAGCGGCGAAGTTTTGGTACGACAGACTGGCAGCACAAAAATCGCTGGAGCTGGCACTTATATGTCACGCAATTTCACGATTCATGCAGCAAAAGATGGTACGGTTGCGTTTGTGAAAACCAAGAAGACTCATTTTTCGGGACGCTCAGTGCCACGCGTCAAAGTCGAAGTGCGATAATTTTGGGATAAAAAAGCGGTTTATTTGAAGCCGCTTTTTTGTATGATTTTATGTTAAAATATAAGCATGAACAGTGTTTTGGTGGTTGGAAACATTCACAAAGATATTTATTTGCGTTTGGATAGTGAACAATGTGACGCAGAATTAGACGCTCAGGGCACGCCGTGGTTAGATTTAGGTTTTAATGGAAAAAATTATAAATTTTTAAATAGAGACAGTGTTTTGTCTGGGGCTGCCATAACTTTGGAAGTGTTACAAAATCTAAACACTAAGCCTAAACTACTGACGCAGGCTGATGATAAAAATCAGTCTTGCGACTATTATCGTTATGTTTTAAGCGTAGATGATGGTTTTTTGTATTTGGCGCCAGACAAATGTGCCAAAACAAAATGGAAAGCTCCGGTTGAGCCGGTTGATTGGATACTGATAGACCAATCCGCAGAAATCGCAGCTGAATTAGTAGCTGGTATTAAAACATATTTATCAGTTTCACCAAAAACTAAAGTAGCAATCTTCATGGATGTGAAAAATCAGAAAAATAGTATAAATGGCAAGATGAGCGGCCATATTCAAGAGCTAATTGGGCTAGCGGATGTGATTTTTGCAAATTCTGATTTAAAACCAGTCAATCAGCAGGCTAGAGTTTGCGTGATTAAAGAAAATGAAATTAGTTTGGACGAATATCACCAAAATTTTAGTCGACAAGCGGCAACTTTACTGACGGACGAGACTTTGACTATGGTAATTGTGGCGACAATATTTGGTTCGTTGATCAATGGGGCTAGTGAAAAATTAGCTTTGATGCTAGCAAAAATCAATGCGGAACATTGCCAGATGGGTCGTTCTTTAAATATTGAGCAGCTGAGGGAACATTTAGCGAAATGGCAAAAACGTCAAAGAGATTTGAAGCTTTTAGCGCGTTCGGCGGATGAAAAAATCTTGAGTTCAGAAAAGGCGGTGACGATTGAAGAGAAAAAAGGTACTCAAAAATCGGAAGAGGTCAACAGGCGCCTGAAAAATTATTATGAAAATGGGGTGAGATACTTAAAATGGCAATGTGAATTTAAGTTGGAAAGAATTAAAACGGCGACTAACAGAAAAGATTTAGCGCCGAATCAAGTTGAAATCGAAAAAAAAATAAATGAACTGTCTGGTTGGATTTTTAAAAGTCAGGAATATGGCTTGGTGCCGATTTTGGAACTAAAATTAAATTTAGTGGGCGAAGTCGGTATAAAAACTTATCACGACACAATGGTCAGAGTGCTTGATGCCGCTTTTATAGCTCTGGAAAAGTCAAGAGTGAAGGTAGATTCTATGGTGCTAATGGTTAAATTTGACATAACCGAGGATGAAGAAGAAAAAATGCTAATGCTAAAATCGGATTTAACAAAAGAAACTGCGGAAGTTTTAAAGCATCATGTTCCAAGTGAAATAGCTGGAATGCTGACACCTACTGTGTCAGCCGAAACTGATTAGTTTTACAAATACAAGCGCAAAAACTGACCGGTGGGGGTTTGTTGGTTTTTGGCGATTTCCTCTGGTGTACCTGCGGCGATGATTTGACCACCGTGCTGACCACCTTCTGGACCCATATCGATTAGCCAGTCGGCGGATTTGATGACGTGTAGATTGTGTTCGATAATAATCATGGAATTGCCGCCATCGACTAGTTGATTGAGGATGGTGAGTAGTTTTTTGACGTCGTCAGTATGTAGGCCAGTGGTGGGCTCATCGAGAATATAGAGAGTGCGACCAGTGGAGCGACGAGATAATTCGGTGGCGATTTTGATGCGCTGAGCCTCGCCGCCAGAAAAAGTAGTGGCGGGTTGACCTAGCTTAATATAGCCAAGCCCGACCTGTTGAATGGTTTGCAACTTGGATTTGATGGTAGGGATGCTGGCAAAAAACTCGACGGCGTCATCAATCGTCATATCCAAAACTTCAGAAATATCTTTGTTTTTATATTTGACTTCTAGAGCTTCGCGATTGTAGCGTTTGCCGTGACAGGCGGGACATTTAACATAAACATCGGGTAGAAAATGCATTTCAATCTTATTGACACCGTCGCCTTTACAAGTTTCGCAACGGCCACCCTTAACGTTAAAGCTAAAACGTCCAGCATTGTAGCCACGTAACTTAGCCTCAGGCTGATCGGCAAAAAGTTGACGAATATGGTTAAAAACACCGGTGTAGGTGGCGGCGTTGGAGCGTGGGGTGCGGCCGATTGGGGATTGGTCAATAACGATAACTTTGTCGAGGTGTTCGATGCCTTCGATTTTATCGTGTTCGCCTGAAACAGTTTGGGCGCGGTGCAAGCGAGCCAGAAGCTCGTTGGCTAAAATTTCATTGACTAGAGTAGATTTGCCGGAACCAGAAACGCCCGAAACTACAGTCATGACGCCCAGAGGAAATTTGGCATCGATATTTTTGAGGTTATTTTCGCGGGCACCCCGTACAATTAGAGATTCTTGTTTGGGCTTACGGCGCTTAGTAGGGGTTTTGATGGTGGTTTTTCCGCTGAGATATTGACCGGTGAGAGAGTTTGCGTTTTGCATAATTTCGGCTGGCGTACCAACTGCCACAATTGAACCGCCGTATTTACCGGCGCGAGGTCCTACGTCAACAATATAATCACTGGCTAGCATGGTGTCTTCGTCGTGTTCCACGACCAGAACGGTATTTTTGAGGTCACGCAGATTTTTGAGGGTGGCAATAAGCTTGTTATTGTCGCGCTGATGCAAGCCGATGGAAGGCTCGTCCAGAACATACAAAACTCCCTGCAAGCCGGAGCCAATTTGGGTGGCCAGCCGAATGCGCTGAGCTTCACCGCCAGATAAAGTGTTGGCGACCCGACCAAGTTCAAGATAGCCCAAACCAACATCTTGCATAAATTTAATACGTTCGCGAATCTCTTTGACGATGGGGTCAGCAATTTGATGCTCGGTTTCGGTAAAACCAAGGTCTTGACTGAGTAAATCTAGGGCGGAGTCAACGTCTAGTTTACAGAAATCTAAAATATTAAGTCCGTGCACCGTGACAGCCAAAACGACTGGCTTTAATCTGGCGCCATGACAAGCCTGACACTCGCGCACGCGCATGAAGCGCTCGATATCTTTGCGGATAAAATCAGAGTCAGTCTCGAGGTGACGGCGTTCCAAAGTTGGAATCACTCCTTCATAAGTCGATTCATAACTGGCGCCTTCACTCCACTTACCAGAGCCGGAAATTTTTACCTGATATTTTTCACTGCCGGTGCCGTAAAGAATCTTCTCCAAATCTTTTGGTTTAAGATCGCGAATGGGCGTATGGACGGAAAAACCGTGACGCTCAGCAACAGCAGTCAATCTTTTCAGCCACCAAGAATCGTGATTAACCCGATTGAAAGGTCGAATGCCACCTTCGGCAATGGTGAGATTGGGGTTTAAAATTAGTTTTGGATCAATTTCAAGACGAGTACCAAGCCCTGTACAGACTGGGCAGGCGCCTTCGGGAGCGTTAAAAGAAAAGAGGCGCGGAGTTAGTTCGGGAATAATTTCGTCGGGATGATTGGGGCAGGCGTAACGTTTGGAATAGGTTAGAAGTTCGGTATTTTGAGCTTTGGCGTTTTTGGTTTGATCGAGCGCAGTGGAATTATCATTGATTTTAAGAATCTGCATAATTCCCTGCCCGAGGTCAAGCGCCTGCTCGGCAGAACTGGAGATGCGTGAAATTAAATTGGGCGACAAAATAAAGCGATCGACCACAATTTCGATGTTATGGCGCTCTTGTTTTTCGAGTCTGGGAAACTCATCGAGAGCATAAATAATGCCATCGACACGGATACGAGAAAAACCTTTGGCGAGGTATTGGTCGGGCAGATGTTGAAATTCGCCCTTTTTTTGTTGCACGATCGGAGCGAGCAAGATTAATTTAGAGCCAAGCGGTAGTTTCATTACTTCGTTAATAATATCTTCGGTGCTGCGACGACTAACCGCCTGATGACAGATTGGGCAATGTGGGACGCCGATGCGAGCAAAGAGTAAGCGTAGATAATCATAAACTTCAGTGACGGTGGCGACAGTGGAGCGCGGGTTACGCGAGGCAGATTTTTGGTCAATGGAAATGGCGGGACTTAGACCGGTGATTGAATCAACGGCTGGCTTATCCATCACGCCCAAAAACATACGGGCATAAGAACTGAGACTTTCGACATAGCGACGTTGCCCTTCGGCGTAAATGGTATCAAAAGCTAGACTGGACTTGCCGGAACCAGATAGTCCGGTGATGACAACTAGTTGATCGCGCGGAATATCAAGGTCAACGTTTTTAAGATTATGCTGACTAGCGCCGCGAATCTTGATGCAGTTTTCGGTGTGGCCCTTGAGTAGTTTTTTGCCGCCTTCAGATAAAGTATTCATAAAATCTCCAACTTCTAATTATACCACAAAATAACTAAAAAGTCTAGATAGGGATACTATTTTTGCGTCCAATATTGTTTGCCGCCCAAAATATCGTAATTTAGTAGTTCATACTCGGATAGAACGGTAGATTTGAAGGGAGCGCCATCGCCGTAATAAGCTTGGGTGAGGATTGGGGTGCTTTTACAAACTTGATTAGTTAAGTATAAATAAGCGGGCTTTTTGATATTGAGGATGTCAAGTACGGTGTTATTAAAACAATTTGGGGTAATGGTCGGAAGTTTATGGCCTTTGCCAGAAGTATCATGGGGAGTGAAGTTGGTATAGATGAAATAAGGAGTTCGGCGGGAAATGTCACGAATATTTTTATCTGCATGATCGTTGGTTTTGCTAAATACGCCTGGGCTGTGGTCGCCATAGAACAAGACGACGGTCTTTTCTGGAAGTTTATCTAATTCGTCAATAAATTCACCAAGATAGCGATCCGAACTATGTAAAGTCTCTAAGTAAGTTTCGACGCTAGATTTTTGTTCGGGTTCGTCCTCCATGCCGCCAACTTGAAAATGATGAGTTTTATAAATATTCGCATCATACGGGCTGTGGTTTTGCATGGTAATTAAGCTAATCATTTGTTTCTTTTTATGACTTTTGATTTCTTTAAGAACTTGTTTGTAAGATGAACGATCGTTGATATACTGACTATTGCCGTCTTTTTCCTTGAAATCCATGTCGTTTTCGGTGATAAAACGATCAAATCCTTCCACTTTTAGAGAGATATTACGTTTGTACATACCACCGTTGAAGGGATGGATAGCTACGGTGTCGTAGCCGTTATTTTTGGCATAAGAAGCTATAGAGGGGACGCTTTTTAGTTTGGGCAATAAATTCGTGAAAGGCACAGTATTGGCCCAATAGTTACTAAGTCCAGTATCGGCCTCAAACTCAATTGTAGCGGTGCCACCGCCGTAATCTAAGCTATACATGTCTCCGCTGGGGTGGTTGGCAAAAATGCGATGTAGATTTGGGACGATGTCGCCGGCAAAAGGATACTGTCCTTTAAGATTATTCGCATCAATAAAAGATTCGTTTAGAATATAAACTATGTTAAAATCTGCTTTTTTGAGAGAGGTGCGTTTGTTGTGTTTTTCGTCCTGTTTTTTCTGCTGACTGTATTTTTTTTGTATGGCTTGGATTTTTTCTTTGCTGTAACCATCGGGCTGATGAAGTTTAAATTTACTAAAATTGTAAATAAAACCCATAAGAAAACCGTTGGCGTTGTAGTTATCGGTCTGATTCCAGGCGATAAAATCTGTATTAAGCCAATCAATGTGGTCCTTACGGCCACCGGCGCGGTGGCGAATGAAACCAATGGAGCCCGTAAAAATGGCTATGGCTAAAACAATTGTTAGGGTGCGCTCTAGAACAGCATGGCGCTTCCACCAGTTTTTGGGTAGATTTGCTGGCTGATAAGCGAAGAAACGGCGAGTGAGATGATCGAGGAGCCGAGACAGGAAGCAGACGATTAAGACCGCCAGAACAACTTTAGCAACACTGAAAAAATCGATAAACTTAGAAAGACTGGCTGTCTGCTCGGCAAGCTGAAAATCTTCGGGCAGAAGCGGCGTCCCCCTCATAATAAATTTACTAATATTGACATAGGAAATGATAATGGCCGCTGACCACAAAAAACCTAGGGTGCGAAATGGTTTTACTAAAAAGCCGCTTAAAAACACAGCCATTAGGAACATTAGGAAACTGTTAAAAAGAAAAACTAAAGGACGACCAAAAATAAAGTTTAAAGTATTGTTGGTGTCATGAAGAAAATATCTATATTCTAAAAATGCGGTTAAAAAGATGGAGCCAATTAGTAAGGTTAGTAATTTTAAGAGAATCTTGCGACTCTTTTCTGTGAGATGAATTTTTACCATAAAAACATGATATCAGAAAAAAATAAGTTCGTAAAATTTAAACAAAAGCACAAAAAACGCCCCTTTCGAGGCGTTTTTGATAAAAATCTATTACTCTTCACCAGCGAGCTTGCTAGAAGCGTCGGATAAGAAGAAACCGAGAACACCACCAACGGCTGGAACGATGAGATAAGTCATGCCGGCAAGCGCGACATTTCCGATCAGTTCGCCGAAATTAGCAGCTGATTTAGGAAAGATTTGATACATGATTGCCATGGCTGGATTCATAATAAAATTGTTGCGCAAAGACAAGTAATTGCCAGAAACTACTAATCCGAACAAAACCGCCATCAACAAGCCACCGCCGATAATGGCAGCGTAAGTAAAGGCTCCGCGAGCAGTGCGATAAGCTTGGGCGCGGCAGAAGAAGTAGCCGATAATAATAGCACCAATTAGCTCAACAAAGATGCAAGCCCAAATGGTTTTGCTTTCGAGCACGGCCATGGTTGGTAGTTTAGCAGAACCGCCACCGGCAATACGAAAAGCGTTGACTAAAACGAGACCGAGCCAAGCGCCGATAACCTGAGCGACGATATAGAGTACACCTCGAATGGCAGAAATACGACGGGTGGCCATCATGCCAACAGTGACAAGCGGATTAAGATGCGCGCCAGAAAAAGCGTAGACTGCCATAGTGATGGCTATGATGCCAAACATCACAAATAGTGGCTGTGAGATGCCGATAGTAAGCAAAATGATCGAGAAGAGCATAATGCCGACTAGCTCACCCAGTAGTGCACCCCAAATTTTTGGTGTTTTAAAAATGGTTAGAATGTTTTCACTAGAATCATATTTACGGGCAAAAAAACCAGCGAAAGGATTGGTTTTTGCGGTAACCGTTTTGTTTTTTGATTCTGGTGATTTGGTCTTTTCAGACTTAACAGTAGTAGTTTTTGGCTTCGTGGAAGACTTAGTGGTAGTCTTCTTGGACGACTTTTTGGTTGCCATTTTACCTCCTTAATAATATTGCTAAGCATTATAACACAGAGCTTCTGATAATGTAAACTTTTTTAAGAGGAATAAAAGTTGACCACAAAAGCTGCAATTTGCTACAATGGCGAAGAATTAATAAAGGAAATTATGGGCGTAATCGTACATAAAGAACAGGATAAAAATACCGATTTAAGCGATCGAATTACGGCGGATTTGCGTGTTCGGGCAAGGCAGACGACAGAAATTTCCGATCCAGATTTAGCTGAAGATATAGAATATGTGAAAAATTTCAAAAAAACTAGCAAATTTGGCTGGATTTGGTTTGTTTTAGTTGCTGCTGTACTGCTATTTCTCATCTTGATAATCGTGAATTAGAGATATATAATAAATTTATGAAGATTGAGGAATTGAGGCACCAATTGAAGGTGCTGAATCAAGAATACGGAAAAATAAAAACTTTGGCGCCGGAAAAACGCAAAGATTTTGGGACTAAACTAAATCAGAAAAAACAGAAGCTTTTGGCGGCGATTCAGGCCGAAGAAGCAGCAAACCAAAGCAAAGAAGTTGAATCGATTGATTTAACTGCTCCGTGCGCGCCAAACCAAAAAATATCGGAAACTAAAGTCGGCAACAAACATCCTTTGATGTCTGAGATGGACCGAGTAATTGAAATTTATCAAAATATGGGTTTTGAAGTCGTAGAACCCAGACAGTTGGATGACGAATATCATATGTTTGAAAGCCTGAATTTTCCAGCAGAACACCCCGCTCGAGATGGCTATGATACTTTTAGAACAGAGGAAGGTTTCATCCCGCCCGCACACACTTCATCGATGCAACATCGTGTGTTGCGTGGTTTCAAGCACGATTTAGACAAAAAAGGGATTCTAGCGGTAGTAGTACCTGGCCGAGTGTTCAGAAATGAAGATGTGGACGCAACGCATGAGCATACTTTTTACCAATGTGAAGGGATTTTGGTGTCAAAAGATGCTAATGTGGGGCAAATGTTGGGTCTTTTGAAACAGTTTTTCGAATCCTACTATGGCCAAGAACTAAACATCCGAACTCAACCCGGATACTTCCCTTTCACCGAACCCAGTTTAGAATTGATGATTGAAAAACCTCAAGCGCTAGGCGGGGGTGGTTGGTTGGAAATGCTAGGCTGTGGTATGGTCCATCCAAATGTGCTAAAAATGGCGGGAATTGACCCGGATAAATATCGTGGTTTTGCGTGGGGAGGCGGCATTGACCGTTTGGTGATGTTGAAACATAAGATTAATGACGTGCGTCACTTGGAAGCAGGTAAATTAGAGTTTTTGGAGGAATTTTAATGAAGATCTCGTTAAATGAAATAAAAAAATATGTCAAAATCCCCAAAGAAATCCCGACTGATCAACTAGTTAAATTGATCGGGGCAAGGCTGGTTGAAGTGGAAGAGGCGGTGGAGTTGGCGCCAAAATATCAAGGTATTTATATTGTTAAAGTAGTTGAATGTGAAGCGATACCAGACACACATCTGCATCTATGTAAGATTGATGCCAAAGCACACGGTCAGGATTTTAATCCTGATGAGCGTGGCTTAGTGCAGGTGGTGTGTGGCGCGCCGAATGTACATAAAGGCATGTTGGCGGTCTGGATTAGGCCGGGAGCGATTGTGCCGGCTACTTTTGGGGAAGAAAATTTTAAGTTATCTGTGCGAAAACTACGTGGATATGAAAGTTACGGTATGTTGGCGGGAGCAGATGAACTAGATCTTAACGACACGCATGGGACTATTGCGGAAATTGATCCGAGTTTTGCAGCGGCTGGCGATAGTTTTATCGAAAAATTCGAATTAGATGATGTAATTTTGGAAATTGAAAATAAATCTTTAACTAGGCGACCTGACACCTTTGGTTTAATCGGATTTGCCCGAGAAGTAGCTGGGATTTTAGGGCTGCCTTTTGAAACTGCCGAAATAACCGCAAAGTTAGACAAAAATTTAAACGGTGCAATTAAGATTGCAAATGCAGAAATCTGTCCTTACTATTCTTTTGCGGTAATTGATCTAAAAAACGCTTCTGAGCCAAACAAATTCTTGGATAAAACCGCGGTTTTTTTGGCCAAGGCTGGCATGCGAACGGTTTCAAAAATTGTAGATTTGACAAATCTGGTGATGCTCCAAACCGGTCAGCCACTACATGCTTTTGATTATGATAAGTTTTTGCAGATTG
>CAUPNJ010000012.1:0-13140 GCA_963512515.1 uncultured Candidatus Saccharibacteria bacterium
TGAGATAAACGCCATGAGAGTAAGCCATGGCCGACAGCTTTTTGGCAGTGATAGAATTAAACTTACCAGCCTGAGCGGTGGATTTAACTAGCGTGCCAGTTTGCCCAACAGCAAAGATAGGGATTGGCAGATTACGTTTTTGGAGCTCTATTTTTAGTTTTTTTAGAAAAATGTCATATTCTTCGGTTGTAGTTAATCCGCCATTAGTTTCTTCAGTTCCAACTTCGTAGCTAAGGTGCTCTACGTGTTGCTTCTTGCGTTCTTGTTCACAAAATTCTATTAATTCCACAGTTTTTTCCAGGACAAAATCCATAGGTACGGTTTTTCCGGCTACGAAGGGATCTTTAGTGGGGTCGACCATTAGAAGATCGAATCCAGCTGCGATATCGGCAGCAAAGGACTCTCTAGCTATATTCATAGCTTTGTCGATCGGCAGATGAGCATTGCGCTCTTCGTCTCTTTGCCAAGGTCCACCGTGATCACGACAAATATAATAGTGAGGAAAATCTAATTCCTTGGCAATTTTTTTAATATTGTCGACAAACTCAAACTGGTCCCATCCGTTGACATAACCTCCACCATATTTTTTTAAATCAATCTGGTTGCGGCTAGCGATAAACATAAGGGGAAAATTATTATCTTTTGCTAGCTCAAAGCAAGCTTGAATAACATTAGTAGACATTGGCCCCACACCAAGCATAGAGGTGTTTTCTAACTGATAAATTTTTGGTATTAAAGTGTCTAGGTTGACCTTTTTCATAAAATTTCTCCCTTTTTTGTAAGTTATACGTTAAGATAGAAAAATTATTTTTTTAGTTTCCATCTTTGTGCATTAGTATTATTGTCTCTCCATGATTGCACGTTTGATCCTATACTACTTATAGTACCACCGGATACATCGAGAGTGTTGCCCGAACAGGCTGATTTAAAAGTATAATAATCCCCCTTCTTTATAATACCCCATTTTTGGGCACAGGTATTATTTATTCTCCAAAGATGAACGTTGGCACCAAAATTATGGGACCCACCTTCAACATCAAGAGCCTTACCCGAAATAATATTTTTAATAGTATAGAAACCATCCTTTTCACGACTAATACTCCACTTTTGGGCATTGGTATTATTGTCGTTCCAGATTTGAATGTTGTCACCAACTTCTCCTTTGCCGCCAGATACATCTAGGGCTTTACCTGCGTCTGTTAGAAAAGTATAAGTACCGTTAGGAATTGGTGCAGGTTCTAGGTTTTTTAGTTTCCATCTTTGTGCATTAGTATTATTGTCTCTCCATGATTGCACGTTTGATCCTATACTACTTATAGTACCACCGGATACATCGAGAGTGTTGCCCGAACAGGCTGATTTAAAAGTATAATAATCCCCCTTCTTTATAATACCCCATTTTTGGGCACAGGTATTATTTATTCTCCAAAGATGAACGTTGGCACCAAAATTATGGGACCCACCTTCAACATCAAGAGCCTTACCCGAAATAATATTTTTAATAGTATAGAAACCATCCTTTTCACGACTAATACTCCACTTTTGGGCATTGGTATTATTGTCGTTCCAGATTTGAATGTTGTCACCAACTTCTCCTTTGCCGCCAGATACATCTAGGGCTTTACCTGCGTCTGTTAGAAAAGTATAAGTACCGTTAGGAATATAATTACTTTCGATATGGATAGTTTTGTAAGGATCAGGCACAATCTGGGTACTCCCAAACCAGTCCGTAAAGAAACTGTAGAAGTTACGATTGCCGTAGGCGCCACAGGGAGCAGTGCCTGGGTGGTTGGCGAGAGCGCCAGCATTGGGCTGATAGGGTGTGTAGCGATAGAGGGCGGAAGTGGCGCGATTAGCAATATAGACATTCGAGCCACCGCAGGTTGAGTCGGGATTGTACCTTACATAGTTCCATCCGACAGGATAGTTGGACCAGCCACCATCCAGTACGGTGCGGAAAAGGTTGGCAGCATTTCGGATTTGGTTTTTTAGTCCATAATATTGACTATCACAAGCAGCGGTATCGGGACAACCAAAACCGGTAGCGGTACGATATTGCCCACTGTGTGGCCAGGTGTCGGTAATTAATCCCTGTTCTTTTTCTAATAAAGCTATAAGAACCTTGGGGTTGATGCGATAATCTTGCGCGGCTTGCCAGATAATGTGAGCAGCTGTTTCGCCGTTGAACAAATCATCAGCCATACAGACAAAGTGACCATCGCGAATGCTATAATGGACGGTTGGATACCAGCTAGCTTTATAGATTTCACGGTTATTGCAGTGATTTTTGGATTTTAGGAAAGCTTGAATAGAAGCTTCAGACATAGAATTGTAGTCGCCCATGACGTAGTCGCTCATGATATTGCCAGCGTTAAAACCGGCAACAGTGGCGGCAGTTTTGTCAGGGTGAGCAGTTAGAAAAAAACTTAAAGTGGCCACAAAGGTAAAAATGAAGGCTAGTACTGTAATTTTTTGGAGATTAGAGCGGGACTTTTTATTCATAGACATAGCTTAACTCTAGTTTAACAGTTGTAAAAAATAAAGCAATAGCACTAAATTGTTTTAGGTCTGGGTGTTTTCTTGAAATAGTGTTTACTTTTTAGAGTTATCTGATATAATCAGATGTAGTTATGAGTAAAAAAGAATTACATCCTAAAGATTATCGTTTTGTTGTGTTTTCGGACGAAGCGGCGAAATTTTCCTTTTTGACTAAGTCTACTGCTCAGAGCGAAGAGGTTGTTAAGTGGACTGATGGCAAAGAATATCCTTTAGTAAAGATTCAAATTTCTTCTGCTTCGCATCCATTCTTCACTGGTGAAGAGAAGATTATCGATACCGAAGGTCGTGTGGATCGCTTTAAGGCTCGTGCCAAGAAAGCGGCAGCGATGAAAGAAGCTTTGGCTAATAAGGCGAAAAAAGCTGATAAAGAAGCCGACAAAAAAGCCGAAAAAGCCAAAGAAGCTGAAAAATAATCGACAACTAAAAAACTGAGCCAAATAGCTCAGTTTTTTTGTTGGGATAAAATTGGTGGACCTTGCTGGGCTCGAACCAGCGTTTACCCCTTGGGACGTTCCGCTGGTTCGATATTGAAAAAACTAAGATTGGTGGACCTTGCTGGGCTCGAACCAGCGACCTTACGAATGTGAATCGTACGCTCTAGCCAACTGAGCTAAAGGTCCTCGGAGTATATTATATCATATTTGTTAGTGAATAATTTGACTATTTTTGTTGATGAAATATGCTACAATTAATTCTAATGTTTAGATCGATTAGATTTAAAGTTAACACTAATATTGCGCTAAAAAGGAAAAATAATGGAAAATACTATAAAGTTTAACATTAATTTAAATAGGCAAAACACTAGTCAAACTCGGCCTCAAAACCAGAATAATACTAGTGTAGGAACTACAAACTCTCCTCTAGCGCCTAATACTGGTATATTTAGTGACTCTACTCATGGTGTTATGATTTCTTCTGTTGTTTTAGTAGCGGCTTTAGTCGGTGCAGTTTTAGTTTTTAGGTTTTTCGTCAAAAGAAATATCGAAAGGCTACTTTACCTAAGGTGCTTTCGATTACTGTTCTCTCCATGCTTATTTTAGGTAGTTCCTTTTCGCTTGTGAGAGCTTTAGAAAAAACTATTAATCTAGATGCTAATATTCTTGGGACTGATAAAATCGCTTATATTAAAGATACTATTACTATTCCAGATGCCACATCAAAAGGTTTTACCCTGAGCATATACCATGACGCTGCGACCCCTAGCGACAGGTTAGTTAACAATAAAGACAATACTTATTATCTAACTTCCACTACTGGCACTAAAGATAATCCAGTTCCTTTGACAGATAAAACATACGGTGTGACTTTAACCGATCCTACAGATAATAATAATCCAGTTTGGTTTGCTCCTACTGCCGATAATACCACCTCTATTTATAGCACCACAGAAGCTACACCAGCTAATCATAAAATCGATATTTACTATGGTGTCAAAGCTAAGGGCCTTAAAGCTGGTACTTATACTGGCAGCTTTAAGTATAAAATTACTCCCAATCCTAGTGTAATTTCTCGTACTATTTTCGATATCACTAAAATGCAGGAAATGACGCCTGAACTTTGTGCCAATACTACCACGCCTTATGCTTATCGAGATGGGGCGGAACACGACAGTACATTTTCTAATATTGTTTCTGAAATCACCCATGCACACACTGCTGATAGAAATAAAATCCCAGAAACTACTTTAAAAGATACGAGAGACGATAAGACTTATGTGGTTCGCAAATTAGCCGATGGTCATTGTTGGATGAGTCAAAACTTAGCCCTTTCTACTACAAACGGGCAAGTTCTGACAGATGCTGATACTGATATGAACGGAGGCAGAACTTTCACAGCACCAGGAGCAAGTGTGAAGGGAGATACTTGGAATATTTCTGGGGCGGATGGCCCACATTATTTAAAACCTAAAGTTGGTTATGAGTATCATAATAACGGTGTTACTCCTGCAAGCACGGGTTCACCGACTGAATCTACCGGTAATTATTATGACTGGATAATGGCGACTGCTGGAGCTAGAGATTCCAGTGGAAATAGTTTGGTCAATATAAACTCCTCTGGCGAAGCAGCTGACTCGATCTGTCCTAAAGGTTGGAGATTGCCAACACAGGATGGTAGTACTTCATACGATAATTTGCTGAGCGCCTATAGCTTAATGGAGAATCATACCTACACTTATTACAATACGGGTAAAAAAGCACTAACTGCGCCGTTTAATTATGTTTTTGCTTCTGCATACACCGTATTTGGTGGTGATTTTGTATTTGATCCTGGAAGTAGTTTTTTACAGACTTCCAGCTTGAATGATCAAGGGATTTCACGCATGATTAAGACTAATAATACACGCTTTTTCCCTCATTACAATATGGGTAATACATCTGCAAGTAATGCTCGCTGTATGGCGCGGTAGTTGCTTGGTCGTCAAAATTAAGCTGAGACTTAGTTTTTATCTAATCTGTAGTATAATTAATGCTAAATGGAAGAAAAATTACAACAATTTAAATCGGAAGCGGCAGAGATTGGACGGTTTTTGGCAGGTCCGGAGGCTTATGCTGCGCCGGATTTTGCTGAAAAGTCGAAACACTTGGCGGAACTAAATAGTTTAATTGCTTTGCTGCAAGATATTCAGAATTTAAAACAGAATTTAAGAGAAGTTGAGGAATTGATTAATGATCCAGAGTTGGGTGAGATGGCGATTTTGGACAAAGCCGAAACTGAGAAAAAGTTAGCTCAGAAAGAACAAGAGCTAGAAGAAAAATTGATGCCGCGTGACCCGAACGATGAAAAGCCGGTGCTGATTGAGATTCGGGCTGGTGCGGGCGGAGATGAAGCTTCCCTGTTTGCGGGCGAGCTTTATCGAATGTATGTGCGCTATGGTGAAACGCATGGACTTAAATCCGAGTTAATTTCGCAAAATGAAAATGAGGCGGGCGGTATGAAAGAAGTGATTTTCCGAGTGAGCGGTGAGCGTCCGTATGGGCAGCTGAAATTTGAAGGTGGCGTGCACCGAGTGCAGCGCGTGCCCGTGACAGAGTCGCAGGGACGCATCCATACTTCCACGGTGACGGTGGCAGTTTTGCCCGAAGCGGAAGAGTCGGAGGTTGAGATTAAGCCGGAAGATTTGAGAATTGATATTTATCGTGCGGGTGGTCATGGCGGTCAGTCAGTCAATACCACGGATTCGGCGGTACGAATTACACATTTACCGACAGGTATTGTAGTGGCGATGCAAGACGAGCGCTCACAACGTCAAAACAAGGAGCGGGCGATGACGGTTCTTCGCTCACGTTTGATCGAAAGACAGAAAGAAGAGGATTTGAAAAATGCGTCAGAGGCACGAAAATCTTTGATCGGTACTGGAGATCGTTCGGAAAAAATTCGCACTTATAATTTCCCGCAAGATCGAATTACGGATCACCGTATTCACTATTCACGCTCGAACGTGTCGGCAGCGCTAGATGGTGCGATTGACGATTTGGTTAGTGAGTTGAGTAATTACGAGCGGGGCTTAATGACGGCCGAAAATAAGTGAAAATTAGAGATTGGCTAAAGGTTGCAAAACGTGAGCTGGCCAGCCTTGATGCTGAGTTAATTTTGTTGGAAACGTTGAGGCGAGTGAGAAAAGAGAAGCTTTTACTAGATCGTAGTGAATTGGTGAAAAGAAGTGAAGATGAACTAGGTTTGACGGAGCTGAAAATGGCAGAAAACTTGCTAAAACAGAGAAAAAGTGGTTTAGCGCTGGCCTATATTTTGGGTTATAAGGAATTTTACGGACGTAAATTTAAGGTGAATAAGGAAGTTTTAATTCCCCGCCCAGAGACAGAAGAAGTTTTGGAGGTGGCACTAACGCGGGTGCAAAAAATACGCTCAGAGCGAGACCTTGCTAAACGCGTGAAGGTGGTGGATGTTGGGACTGGATCGGGATGTATAGCTTGCTCGGTAGCGCTAGAAAACGCTCATACCGAGGTGCTTGGGCTGGATATATCAGCAGAGGCTTTGGTAGTGGCGAAGCAGAATGCTAGAGAGTTAGGAGCGGAAGTTGAATTTAGACAGTCGGATTTAATAGAGCAATGTGAAGCTTTGCCAGATATAATAGTGGCGAATTTGCCCTATGTTGATAAGAACTGGTCTTGGAATTTAGACCTTGATTTTGAGCCGCGGCTGGCGCTTTATGCTGAAAATAAGGGGTTGGCTCTGATTAAGCTTTTGCTTGACAAAACAAAAGAAAAGTGGTATAATGAAGTGATGGCGACAAAAAGTAGGGTTTTTGTCATCTTGGAGGCAGATACTTGCCAGCACGAGGAGATAATTAAGTACGCTAAGTCGAATAAATACAAATTCCTAAAAACGCGCGGGCTTAGCCTAGAGCTAGAACTTAGTTAAACGTTGAAGATAGGGTTGCTGAACCAAATTATAATAATAACAATTAAGATTATTGAAAAAATGACAGGTAGAGCAGAGTCGGCGAACTTAAATTTGCCGTCGCGACGTAAGATGTTTTTATAAATATGGCTGAGGCAGAAGGCTAAAATCATGGCTATAATTGAGAATTGGGGGATAATAATGCCAGATTTACCAAACATATAAACGATTAACCAAGAACGGCAGAGCCAAGCTACTTCAGCTAGTAAAAGGCCAGTCAATAAAGAGATAAAATCTGAATCTTGACTGTCGGATTGAATCAATACGTGTCTAGAGGCACCGTAGCCGATAATAAAACTACCAAGCAGGATGAAGACTGAGTTAGCACTGGCGGACATCAACGTAATAGCGATGGTGCCAACCAAAATTGAAGTAAAAGCCTGGACTTTGGCAGCGTTGGTAGATGACCAAGGTTTAAGGAAAATTAACCAAGATACATAGCCTAAGATCAAGATGATGTGCAGAATTGATAGCTTGGTGCCTGCACAGTAGGTCATGAAAATAAAGCTGGAACCGACAATGAAATCGACAAGGTTAGATTTAAGATTGATTAGCCAATAATGAGGGCGGACCGCAAAGGTGCGCCATTTGGAAAGTGCTACAAGCATTAAGCCTGGAACCCAACTTTCCGTCAAGATTGTTAGTAAGATAGAGCCGACCCCAAGCGCTAGATTGAGAATGAAATGCAATAGAGAGCTTATGGCGTTGCGACTTTTGCGAATAAAGACATAATCTGACATGGAATTATTGTAGCAAAAAAACCAAATACTTTAAAGACGGGACGTGATACAATAGTTGATATGGAAACAAAAAGCGCTTTTTTGAGAAGACATCCTGTCTTGAAAGATATTTTAAGTTTGGTAATTTTTGTAATTTGCGTGACCGTGGGCACGATGATGTTGAATGCTTTTGTGTTTCGCTCTTACAATGTAGTAGGGGTGTCAATGGAAAATACTTTGCACGGTGATGATAGGATCATTGTAAATAGGTTGGTGGTTTCGGCTGAACATTTTAAGGGGCGGGAGTATGTGCCGAAACGCGGGCAAATTATTGTGTTTGCGAATGGTGAAGCGAGTGGACCTTTGACTTGCGGAGTGACTAACGGCATGCAGGATCAATATATTATTAAGCGTGTGATTGCTTTTCCTGGTGAAAGAGTCACGGTAAAAAATGGTATTTTGACAGTATATAATGATGAACATCCAGATGGGTTTAGTCCAGATGAAGAGGTTCAGAGGACTGACGCGGATGGTCCGAAGAAGCATACCTCAGGAGAGGTTAGCACTGTGGTGCCGGAAGGTGAATTGTTTGTGTCCGGCGATAATCGCGAAGGTTCACATTCGTATGATTCTCGAAATGGTTTGGGTACAGTTCCCTTTTGCCGTATCGTTGGGCCAGCTGTGGCACGAATTTATCCATTTAATAAGCTTAGATTATTTTAATGATAGAAAATAATAAAATTGGCGCAGAGTGGACGCAGCGTAAGCTAGGTTGCTTGATTTTTGTGACGGCTTTGTCGAGTGGAGTGCTACTAATATCAAATTTAGCTGCTGTGAAATTATGGAATTTGGCGGGAATTTCGGTGGATGGTGGAGTTGTGATTTTTCCGTTAGCTTATGTGCTGAGTGACTTGATAGTAGAAATTTATGGACGAAAGTTAGCGAAATGGGTGATTTGGGCGGGTTTTTTAGTTAATTTGTTGGCAGTGGTAATTTTTTTAATTGTGGGTAGATTGCCGGCATTTCCGAGTTGGCACGGACAGGATGCTTTTATGCAGATTTTGGGATTTGCGCCAAGAATAATTGCGGGTTCTCTTCTTGCGTATTTAGCTTCACAGCTTTTAAATAATGTGGTTTTTGAAAAAATTAAGACTAAAACTGGTGAAAAAAAGTTATTTGTGCGAATTATGAGTTCGTCTTTGGTGGCGAGAGTTGTAGATGTCGTGATTTTTGAAACGGTAGCGTTTTTGGGGGTTTTGTCATTTCAAGAATTTGTCCGACAGGCGGTTTTAGCTTATGGATTGGGTTTGGTTTTGGAGTTGATTTTATCGCCACTGACTCTCGCCGTAATTTGGCGAGTTAAAAAATGGATAAAGATAAATCAAGAAGTTTAGCTTATGGTTTCTGATTTGAAGTTTGAGATTGAGGGTCGTTTAGAGAATCGCCTTGGCAGAGCAGGAGTGATTAAAACTGCACACGGGGAGATTAAAACTCCGGCATTTATGGTGGTGGGAACGGCGGGATTTGTGAAGAATATTGGTGCAAATGAGCTGAAAAGTGTGGGGGCGCAGGCGATGCTGTCGAACGCTTATCATTTGAGAAGAAAGTCAGAAGAAATTTTGTCTTCGGGCGGATTGGCGAAATGGTCGGGCTGGTTGGGGCCGACCTTGACCGATTCGGGAGGGTTTCAGGTAATGTCTTTGGGTTCTGGTTTGGGTAAAGTAGTGTCGATGCAGCGCAAAGAAAGCGTAGTAAATACAGCACATCAAGAAAGACTGGCTAAGATTACCGATGAAGGAGTTCATTTTACTGACCCATTTGATAGAGAGCCTGATTTTATTAGTCCGGAAGAATCAATGCGAATCCAGTGTAGGATTGGGGCGGATATTCATATGGCTTTTGATGAGCTAACTAGTTTGGCCGATAACTATGATTATAACGTTGAGGCTTTGAGGAGAACCGAAAGTTGGGCAGAACGTAGCCTGAAGGAACATTTAAAGTATCGAGATATTTTGGGCTATCGACAGGCGCTTTTTGGAGTATTACAAGGTGGGCGTTGGGAAGATCTGAGACGTAAAACGGCGCAAAAGCTAGCCAAAATGGATTTTGATGGTTATGGGTTGGGTGGAGCTTTTTTAAAGGAAGATTTGGGTGAGATTTTGAGATGGTGCAATGAGGAGTTGCCCGAAAATAAACCAAGGCATCTACTAGGATTATCAAGGCCAGATGATCTGTTTGTGGGGGCGGAGATGGGGGCTGACACTTTCGATTGCGTGGCGCCGACAAGAGAAGCTCGTCACGGCAGGCTTTACACTTTGGATGGTGATATCCAGTTAAGAAAATTTGCTGACTCAGAAGATTTGATTGATAATGAATGCGATTGTTTGACCTGTAGGTCAGGTTGGACCAGAGGAAAGTTGCGAGCGTTATGGAAGTCTGGAGATTTTGAGTTAAAACAAAAATATTGGACGCTGGCATCAATACACAATGTTAGCTTTATTGTGCGGCTAACCGAAGAAATTCGTCAATCAATTTTGGAGGGAGAATTCGAGCAGTTCAAACAGAGATTCTTGAAAAGGTATTACCATAAGTGATATACTAGAAAAAAGGAGTAAGATGTCAAATAAAATTGAAGTGGACACTAAGACGTTTGTGAGATTTTGGTTAGTGATTTTGGCGTTTGTGGTGGGCGGGTTATTGCTTTGGCGAGCTAGAAACGGAATTTTGATTGTGCTGATTGCGATGTTTTTTGCGATAGCCTTAAATCCACTGGCGAAAAAAATAGATCAACTTGATAAACATAAAAAACGTAGTTCTCTGACTTCGGTTTTAGCGGTTTTGTCGGTGGTTACAATAATTGGCGTTGGGCTTGGTTTGGTGGGGCCAGTTGTGGTAAATGAAACGGCCCATTTTGTGGAACAGGCTCCAGTAGTGATAGATGATGCAATGAATGCTGCTTGGATCAATGATTTTGGGCTCAAGATTGGGATTGAGGATTTGAAATCGGAAATCGTTGAGTCGGTTAATGCGATTTCTAAAAAAGCCATCAAAAGTATAACTCCGCTAATGGTGGGTGGTGTGAGTGCGATTGGCCAGATTATCACCAATATAATCTTAGTGACAGTTTTAGCGATTTTGTTTATGTTGGAAGGGCCAAGATTGATGGAGTCTTTTTGGGGCAGAGTGGAAAGTAGAAATACTAAATTGGCTCAAGTGGCGCGACGGGTGATAGAAAAAATGGCAGCGGTAATAACCATTTACGTTTCCAGGCAAATTATGGTGGCGGTTATAGATGGCATGACAACTACGTTGGTAGTTCTGATTTTGTCTATGGTGTTTGGTTTTTCGGCTGGATTGGCCATACCGATGGGATTAATTTCGATGGGATTATATTTGATTCCCTTGTTTGGACCAATCATCGCAAGTATTGTAATCTCAGCAATTTTGGCTTTCAATATGCCTTTGGCAGGACTTTGTTTCTTAGTGTTTTATATTATTTACCAACAAGTTGAAAACAATATCATTGCACCAAAAATTCAAGGTAGAGGATTAGCCATGTCGCCTTTGATTATTCTGGTTTCGATTACGATTGGCATGTATGCATTTGGGTTGCTTGGCACGATCATAGCAATTCCAGTCGCAGGTTGTACTAAAGTTTTATTTGACGAATATCCTCAAATTAAGAAAATTAGTCAGAGCTAATTTAAGTATTGCCAAATTGGACCACTGGGAGTGTCTTTGACGGTGATGTTTTGGGTTTCTAAGCGATTTCTAATTTGATCGGCAACTGCATAATTTTTGGCTTGACGAGCTGATTCTCGTTCAGAGATTAGCTGCTTTAATTCATCGGCTATAGGTGTGGCAGCAGACATAAGATCTAAGCCAAAAATTTGGTCGACTAATTTCCAATCGGACAAAGAAAGGCTGGAGTTGTCGATAACTGCTAGGGCTAAAGCGGAATTTAAGTTGTCTGAGACCGCGTCTAGAATAGAAGTAGCAAAGTTTGGCGTAGTAGCATCATGATTGGTCTGCTGAAAAGTGGCAGCAATCCGGTTTTTCCAATTAAGCAGACGTTGTTTGGCCGAAGTCAAATCTTCAAAAGAAAAATTTCGTTCGGACTGATAATGTCCTTGTAAGACCCAGAGTTTAAAATCAAGCGGAGAAAAACCTTGTTTTTGAAGATCCAATAAAGTGTAAGTATTTTGAAGAGATTTGGAGGCTTTTTCGCCGTTTATAGTAATAAAATTGCTGTGTAGCCAGTAATTGGACATTTTAAGACCATAAGCGGCTTCGGTTTGGGCAATCTCGTTGGTATGATGTACGGGAATGTGATCAATGCCGCCAGTGTGTATATCGATAGTTTCGCCGAGTTCGGTATGTATAATGGCTGAGCACTCAAGATGCCAGCCTGGATAACCTGATTGATTTAAATACTGCCACTGCATGGCATGATCTTCATCCGGTTGAATAAATTTCCAGACAGCAAAATCGGATGGATTGCGTTTTTCAGGATTAAAGGCAATACGCGCTCCGGCTTTTAAATTGTCAAGGTCGAGGCGGGCAAATTTGGAGTAGTTTTTGAATTTGCTGGTATCGAAATAAATCCCGTCCTTAGTTTGATAAGTAAAACCCTTAGCAGTGAGTTGATCAACTAGTGCTATTTCTGCCTGGATGTAGTCGGTAGCGCGACAGATTTTGGCGGGTGGAACAAGATTTAGCGCTTTAAAATCACGCAAAAACGCTTGGCCATAATAATCGGCAATATCCCATACGGTTTTACCCTCTCTTTTGGCTCCTTTTTCGAGTTTATCGATACCGTCGTCGGCGTCGGAGGCAAGGTGTCCAACGTCGGTAAAATTAAGGATGCGATAAGGTTGATAATGATTGGCTTTGAGTGTACGAATCAGCAGATCCCAATAGACGTAACTAGTGAAATTACCGATATGAGCATAATCATAAACGGTTGGTCCACAAGTGTAAATTTTTACTTTTTGTGGGTTAATAGGTTTAAATATTTCAATTTTGTGAGTAGCAGTGTTATAAAGTTTCATTTTCTAGCCTTACGGTTAATTTGACTAAATCTCGGACGGTTTCTTCATACGAACTGTCGTAAACTCTGAAGCCGGCTGCATAAGGGTGTCCGCCACCGCCAAAATATCCAGCGACTTGTTCGGCGATAGGTTGGTTGCTGCGAATTTTGCCGGTTAGTTTACCGTCTGGATAGGTTTTGATGGCTACGGCAATTTCAACGCCTTCAACCATGCGCACTTCTTCTAAAATTAAGACATTTGGATTATATTCGTCGGAATAGTTTACAATATCTTCCCAAGGAATATGAATAGTGGCGAGCTTACCGTCTAGATGATATTCAATGCGTTTGATTAAGTCGGCTTTATAATCAAGAATGCGGCGAGATTTTTTCATAAATTCGCGTCGTCGTTCT
>CAUPNJ010000013.1:0-12526 GCA_963512515.1 uncultured Candidatus Saccharibacteria bacterium
TATTTAGCATTACATAAGAAAAAATCGCCTCAAATGGCAACATCTCTCCATTATAACATACTTTAGAGTTTTTGTCAACTTTACAACCCAGCACCGCACTCTGCCCATCTACCAACACCCGTTTTTTTACAATCAAATCATCCGCTTCACGCCGTGACACCCCTAATCTTTCCGCCAAAAACCTATTCAGACGTATCTCGGTTTGCTTAGACATTAAACGGGCTCATTTGTTGGTGGTGTTTGCTGTGGTGTTCTGGCACTCCCCATCACTTCATTCACCGTGTTCACCACATCCTCAATTCCTACCTGCGATTTAACCAAATACCTGTCAGCACCCAGCATTCTGCCTCGCTCTCTCTGGTCTTCACTCGACAGCGCCGTCATCATAATTACCTTAATGTCCTTTGTCTCTGGGGTGGAGCGTAATATGTCTAACATATCAAAACCGGAAATTTTTGGCATCATTACGTCTGAGAGTATCAAATCTGGTTTTTCTCTCACCGCTACCGCCAGAGCCTCTTCGCCATCTCCGGCTGAGACAATCTGGTATCCTTCAGCCGTCAAGCGTATCCCATAAATTTCTCTTAAATTTTGATCATCTTCCACTAATAATATCTTTGCCATCTTGAATTTATTCTATACTACTTATGTTTTTTTCTCAAGTTTTAGTTTGTATTGGTGGCTGCATAGGAGTTACTGGCGGTGCTACACTAGCAGCAGTTTGGCTGGGCGCCACAGGCGCTGGTGTTGGTGTCAGTGTCGGTTCCGGTGTTGATATCGGTTCCGGCACCGGTGTCGGTGTCATTACCGGCTCCGGTGCGACTACAGGTGTGGCCATGGACGCCACAGGCATCGGTGTGGGTGTAGTCGTTGAAGTTACGTTCGGCCTTTGCATCATTGGGTTCATTGCATTCTGGTTGGCAATAATTTGTTTGCGTCGCTCATATTCTTCTTGAGTCAATCTTGGTACCGTTAAATAAAAAGTCGAGCCTTCACCAAAAGAGCTTTCCGCCCAAACTTTGCCACCCATTGCCTCAGCTCTTTGCTTGTCTAAATAAAGCCCCAAACCGGTACCACCAATCGTTCGAGTTTGCGAATTGTCTACGCGGTAAAACTTTTGAAAAATATGCGTTAAATCATCTGGCGAAATTCCCATACCGGTGTCTGTCACGTTGACTAACACCTGATCGTCTTCACCGCGCACATTTACCCAAATCGCTCCGCCAGATTCCGTATATTTAATTGCGTTTTCCAAGAGGTTGTTAATTATCTCACGCAAAAAATCAATATCAATTAAAGCATAAACATTTTGCTCAACATGACGTTCACTCGTATCCGTATCTTTCGCACCAAAACTAAATTGAAGCTTTTTCTCTCTAATTGCTTGCGAGTGACCATCCGCAATCGACTTGATCAGCCCCACTACCTCCACCGGCGCTAATCTAACCTTAATTTTTTTATCGTCCAACTTGGTTACATCCAACAGATCCTGAAACAGCCGACCCAAATGCTTACTTGACTCGTGAGCTTGCTCCAGATATTTGCGCGCCCGTTCATCTATGGTGGCCGTTTGTGGGTTGAGCGCTAATCCTAAATAGCCCTCAATAGAAGCCACCGGCGTCCTCATTTCATGACTTGCGGTTGAAATAAATTCTGCTTGCGCCCCCTCCTCCTCAAGCTCTTTAGAAATATCTCTGAAAGTAATAATTTTTTCATTATGAGCATTATTGGACGGAGTCACCGTGATTGCGATTGGGCGTTTTTGATTTTGCGCCGTTACTAGCACGTATTCGCGAGTTGAGAAGCTTTCAGACTCTTTGATCGCCTCTATAACTTTATTGTTTTCGTTCGCAATCTGTAGCCCTTCGCCATTTTCTAGTCTTAAGACCGCCGCAAAATCCGTATTCATCGCCTGATCCACCGTACCGCAACCCAGCATCATCACCGCTGCCGGATTAATCATTCGCACTAAATTCATTTGATCTACAATCATCACTCCATCTGTGATGGAGTTAATTACCATTTCCGCCAACAAAGCTCGATTTTCGCCACGGTCAACTACCTTATTTTTTCTTAGGCGCTTAAAAATACTCATCTTTATTATTTTAGCACAAACACAATCAAAAATGTGCTATCATTTTATTATGAATAAAGAAGTAATCTACATTGAGCCTGAAGATGATATCACCGATGTGATTAACCGCATCAAAAACACAACCCAAAAAGTCATCGCTTTAGTGCCATCTAAAAAAATGAGTATTATGCGTAGCGCAGTCAATGCTCGTCTCATCGCCAAATCTGCCAAAGCTTCTGAAAAAGTAGTTGTTTTGGTTTCTGCTGACCAGTCTTTACTTAAAACCGCCGCTTCTGCCGGCATACCAGTTGCCGAAACTTTACAATCACGACCAATCTTACCGAGTGAATTTAAATCTAGCCCTATCGCTCAAGATGACGTCATAGAAGTTGACTCGGCCAATGACCCCGATTCCAACCTAGAAGAGTCCGCTCTCGAAGAACCCAAAAACTCAGTTTCTGATAAAAAATCCAAAAAACCTCAAATTGATTTGCCGGACCTTAGTTCCGATGCCGAAAAATCTAAAAAATCCACTCAAAACGCCAAATCAGATCAAGGACAGGCTGAAAAATCTCTACCCAAATTTGAAAAATATCGTAAATTCATTATTGCTGGCGCCATCGCTTTCGTGGCTTTAATTGGCTTTTTGGTCTGGGCTATTTTTGTGGCCCCTTCCGTCAAAATGATGGTTGCTATCCGCACCGCAGATAATAATTTCTCTGAAAAAGTTTCTCTGTTGACCAGCGGCAAAGATGCGCCAAAATCTGGTAAATTCCTGCTTACCGAATATAAACACGATGACGAAGCTAATACCGAGTTTGATGCTACCGGCGAAAAAGACGTCGGCAACAAGGCCCACGGCCAAATTGTAGCCTTTGCTTATTTCCGTGGTTCTGGCTCAATTTCCATTCCTGCTGGAGCAATTTTCAACTATAACGGTCTAAAATTTGCCGCCAACAATTCCGCCACCATCAATTATCAAGAGGGAAATAAATGCGAAAACGCTGGCAACGAAGGTGCGGATATCGCCAAAAACGGTTGTCGTCGTTCCGTTACCGTTTCTGCTACCGCTATTGAAGCAGGAGACAAATACAATGTTGGTGCTGGACACGATTGGTCAAGCAATCTGAGTGGTGTCAAAGCCTACAGTGATTCAGGTATGTCTGGCGGAACTTCTAGAATTGTTAAAATTGTCCGCCAAGCCGATGTTGAAAAAGCCAAAGCCCAACTAGAAACCAATAAGGATCAGAAGAAGAAACTGCTCAGTAAAGTTCCTAAAGATGTCTTGGCTATCGACTCTAGCTACAAAGTCACTGCCACCGATCCGGTTTCTAGCCCCGCCGTTGGCTCTGAAGCCCCAAACGGCAAGGCTAAACTCTCGGCTGTCACTCATTACGTCATTTATGGCATCGACAAATCTAATATCAAAAAATTCATTCAAAATTCAACCAAATCAGATATCGCAGAAGACCAAAAAATTTATAGTTTTGGTAAGCCTCGCTTTGAAAACTTCACAGAATCCGGCGGTGGCTTTAGCGCCAAACTTAAAACCACCTATAAAACCGGTCCCAAGGTCAGCGATTCGGAAATTTTAGAAAAATCCAAAGGTCGCAAAATCGGCGAAGTCCAAAGCTTGATCAAATCCATCAATGGCGTCAGTGACGTCAAAGTCGAACCATCTTTCTTCTGGGTACGCTCCGTGCCGAACGATCCCAACCGTATCACTATCAAAATTAAAGTTAACGGCGACGAGTAGATCATATGAAAATCATTGGACTGGACGTTGGCACTAAACGTATCGGAGTGGCCAAGGCTGACACTGATACACGTATTGCGATTCCAGATGGAATAGTTTTAGTTAATGGCCAAGAATTTGCTGAAATCGCTAGACTTGGTCGTCTTTATGACACCAATTTATTTGTGATTGGTCTACCCCGCAACTCTCTAGGAGAAGAAACCGCTCAATCTACCTACGTCCGTAATTTTGCCCATCGTCTTGCTAGGACTATCAAAGATTGTAAAATTTATTTTCAAGATGAATCTCTCACTTCAGTTGAGGCCGAGAACAGATTAAAAGCTCGTAAAAAACACTATCAAAAAGGTGAAATCGATGCTGAAGCAGCCGCCATCATTTTGCAAGATTGTCTTGAACATCTCGCTAAAACAAAGCCTGATCCAGCTAAATCGCCCAAACCTTCAACTAGTCCCGATTCATCGGAACCAAACGTCAAAAAAATCAAACAGGAGCCTACCGTGTCCGCCCATTCTCAAACCCCAAAAAACAAATCCAGTTTTTCCAATCGCCTTAAATTTATTCTGTTATTTCTTGTTGTCTTGCTAAGTGTCAGCGGTTTTTTGTCTTATAGCTGGTATGATTCTATGCTTCAGCCCCCCCAGAGTGCAAATTGTCGTTATCCAGACATTGAGGCTGCAATCAAAGCTATGGAGAATTCCGATTCAAAGCAAAAATCTCCAATCGAAACCGACTCCAACTGTCTATTCAGCTCCTTTAAAGTCGAGCCAAATCAGTCTTTATCTTCCATCGCCTCAAAACTCGAAGCGCAAAAACTTATCAAAAACTCGTTAGCTTTCGAAATTCGTGTGCGCCTATCTGGAAATTCCACCAGTCTCAAAACCGGCGAATACCAACTGCGCCCTACTATGTCGGTCGCAGAAATTGTCGATCAGCTCGTTTCAGGTTCTAACAGCGGCAATGTTTTTAACCTCACTATTTTACCGGGTGAGACTCTCGCTAGCATCAAGAAAAAGCTACAACATCACGGCTATGCCGCTTCTGATATCGAACAGGCCTTTAGTAAGCATTATCATCACCCGCTTCTCGAGGGACTTTATGCTAAAGATGGTACCATAGCCAATAGTAATCAGCCCGCCTCCGTTCAACTTGAGGGCTATCTCTATGGTGAAACTTATCAATTCTACAAGGGTGAATCACTTGAAAATATTATTCAGCGTGTTTTGGACCAATTTTGGCAGGTAGTACAAGCCAAGAAAATCATTCCAGCCCTCAAAGCCCAAAATCTTACCCTGCGTGAAGGCATCATCTTAGCTTCCATCGTCCAAAAAGAGGCTAAACCTGCTGATCAGCCGGGTGTAGCCAGCGTCTTTTTAAATCGCTTGCGTACCGGCATGATGTTAGGTTCTGACATCACCGCTACTTACGCCGCTAATCTACTTGACCCCAAACGGGAAACCTACAAAACCAATGCCGAAATTCTCAGCATCAATAATTTTTACAACACTAGAGTTAATGCCGGTCTTACTCCCGGGCCAATCTCGGTTCCCAGTATTTCCGCCCTCATGGCAGTCGCCCATCCTGCCGAGAGTTCCTACCGCTTCTTCTTGACAGGAGACAACGGTAAGATGTATTATGGATACACAGACGCAGAGCACCAAGAGAATATCCGGAAACATTGCCATAAACTCTGTCAGTCTCCGCTATGATGACGAAACAAAACCATAATTTTATTAAATTCAAAGCACTGTTGCCTTATTTAGCCACAGCTCTTGCACTGCTGGCACTGGTTTTTGTTGGTTCTCTTAATAAAAATGTTAGCGAAAATAATGTCATGGACATGAAATCCATTGCTAGCAATAATTACAATGTTTCCGCCGACCAACTTTCTGAATTTTACACCGTTTCTGAATTTGCCAACTCCATACATCTACCCACTGCCGAAGCCATTAACGTCAACTATAACTCGCTTTCAGTCTTACGTGACATCGGCCAAGTTTCAGCTGAAAAAATTAAACGCCCAGACATTGTTGACACCTCTGGCTTTGCTCGAGGCGTAATTACTCACGTCGTGGCTGAAGGCGAAACTTTAGCCAGTATTGCCGCTCATTACGGTGTGACCGAAACCCAAATTCGTTGGTCCAACGGCATGAGTAGCTCCGACGTAGCGCCCGGTAGATCTCTATTTATCCCCAGTGTTCCAGGCCTTGTTTACACCGTCAAAGATGGAGACACCATCCAAAGCCTAGCTCAAAAATATGGTTCTGAGTTGTCAAGCATTATTTCAGTCAACAACCTCGAAACTAATTCTCAATTAAAACCAGGTTCTACTATTATTTTACCATCAGGTCAGTTGCCGGTGAATGAACGCCCAGAAAGTCGCATCGCTAGCAGTAGCGCCAGAACTTCTGCCGCTGCCTCCGCTAGCTATCGCACCTATTGGACCGGCTCCAACCCGATGCCATGGGGCTGGTGTACTTGGTATGCATGGGAGCGTAGGGCCGCGATGGGCGGTGCCTACACTCTGCCAGGTGGCCTTGGTAACGCCAACACTTGGGGCTACTCCTTAGCTGGGTCATTTATCGTCAATGGCACTCCAGCCGCCGGCGCCGTCTTCCAGACCGGATACGGTTATTATGGCCACGTCGGTATCGTTGAACGAGTCAATTCCGACGGCTCCATCGAAATTTCTGACATGAACGGTCCGGCCGGCTGGGGGCGCGTCGGCCACCAGACTATTCCAAGTGGCAGCCTCGGTGGTTATCGTTTTATTCACGGGAGACGCTAGCCTTGCGTTTTTATGATAGTTGTGGTATAATATAAAGATATGTTTGTCGATACTGCCAAAGTCAATCTCAGAGCCGGCAAAGGCGGCGATGGCGCCGTTTCTTTTCGCCACGAAATTTACGTGGCCAAAGGTGGACCAGATGGTGGTAACGGCGGTAAAGGTGGCTCCATCATTTTTAAGGCCGACAAAGACACCAACACTCTGCTTGATTTTCGCTATAACCCCATTCTGTCCGCTGAGGACGGCAAAAACGGCTCCGGTCAACGCTCTGCTGGTCGCAGCGGCGAAGACCTAATTGTCGAAGTCCCCATCGGTACCATCGTGCGTCGTGACGGTGTGATTCTCGCCGATTTAACCAAAGACCAACAAACCGCTATCATTGCTAAGGGCGGTGATGGTGGTTTTGGCAACGCTCATTTCAAATCTTCCACTCGCCAAACTCCCCGCATCGCCGAAGTGGGCGAGCCGGGCGAAGCTTTTGAGGCCGAACTTGAGCTGAGGCTTTTGGCCGACATTGGTCTAGTTGGCTTACCTAACGCTGGCAAATCCACTTTTCTAGCTTGCGTCACCAACGCCAAGCCCGAAATCGCCAACTACCCCTTCACCACTCTGACCCCTAATCTCGGCGTCGCTACCATCGATCAGCAGGATCTACTTATCGCCGACATTCCGGGCCTAATTGAGGGCGCCGCTGAAGGAAAGGGGCTTGGCCACGCTTTTTTGCGCCACGTCGATCGCACCGCCGTTTTGCTTCATCTCATCGACGCCTATCAGAACGATGCTGGTCGTGCCTATCAAATTATTCGCAGCGAACTGAATAAATACGCAGACCTGGCTACCCGCCCCGAAATCATCGCCCTCACCAAAACCGAAGGCCTAGACCCGGAAATTATCGCAATGCAGATTAAATCAATCCAAAAATTCGCCCCCAAAGCCCAAATTTTTCCGATTTCTGCCGTCGCCAAACAGGGAACTGCGGAACTTTTGCGCGCGCTTCATCAATCTGTCAAAGCCGCTCGCTCCACTCTCTCTCAGACCGCATCAGCTCCAGTACCCGATCAAACTAAAGAGTTGCCCGTTATCAAACTCGACCCCAAGACCCTTAAGGATACCTGGTTGGTTTCTAAATCAGAAGACGGCGTTTTTCGCGTTACGGGTGAAAAAATTGAAAAATTCGCCCGTCATACCGATCTTGCTAATTATGCCAGCGTCAATCGCCTCCGCGACATCATGAAAAAACTTGGTATTCGCGCCGATCTCACCTCCAAAGGCGCCAAACCCGAATCAATTATTGAGATTTCTGGCAAAGAATTCACTCTAGTCGAAGATTTTTAAATCAAAAAGAGCCTATTTTAGGCTCTTTTTCGCTGATCCGCGCCCACCCTTGGGGCACATATTTTTTGTTTTAATCCGCTGTGTTTGTTTTTAATGCAGTCTCCACACTCCACTAATAAGTCAGTGGAACCCCTGTGAAGCGTACCAGCTTGAACTAATTTTAACCATAAGCCCTTCCCAAGTCAAGCCCAAAATCAATTTTTTAGCGTATGATACAATAAATAACAGTTATGAAACCTCAAATTAAATTTACCATCCTGACACTTTTTCCAGAGGCGGTGCAGCCCTATCTTGACACATCTATGATGTGGAAAGCTCAAGCTAAAAAAATCGCCCAATTTAATTACCTCAACCTTCGTGATTTCGGTCTTGGACCTCACAAGTCCGTAGACGATACCCCTTACGGCGGCGGTGACGGTATGCTGCTTCGCCCCGAACCAATTTTTGCCGCCATCGAAAGTGCAAAAGCCGAAGATCCAGATCTTAAAGTAGGTTTGGACCCAATCTCTTGCCCGCGAATTTGCGACCAGCTCCAGCTCCAACTCCAACTCCAACTCCAACTCCAGTTCCAACCCCAGCTCCAACCCCAACCCCAACCCCAATTCTACTAAACCCCCGCATTATTTGATCATCTGTCCGCGCTACGAAGGCTACGACCAGCGCATTCTCTCTCTGGTGGACTACAAAATTTCACTAGGTAAGTATATTTTAACTGGCGGAGAACTGCCTGCTTTAATCATCATAGATAGCATTGTGCGTCTTCTGCCAGGCGTGCTTGGTGGCGCCGAGTCCGCCTCAATCGAAAGTTTTAGTGACGGTGATAACCTCGAGTATCCCCAATATACCAAACCGGCCGATTTTCGCGGTATGAAGGTGCCTGATATTTTGCTATCTGGCAACCATGGCGCAATTCAAGCTTGGCGGGACCAGCAATCCGGTCAGGCTTCATGTTAAAATAAATACGTGACAGATACAAAATTAAATCTTTTAGCTGATATTGAAACCGTCAAAGGTATCGGTCCCAAAACTGCCGCTAAACTCAAACAGCACGGCCTTAGCACCGTTCGTGATTTGGTCTATTATTTTCCTCGTGCTTATGAAGATTACGCCGCCACTACTCATATCTCCAACCTCAAACCAGGCAAAATTATTATCAAGGGTAAAATTCGTAATCTTCGCACTCGCTATACTCGTCGGCGCAATTTTAATATTACCGAGGGTGAAATTTATGATGATACGGGCTCAATCAGGGTGGTTTGGTATAATCAACCTTATCGTACCAAGGCTTTTTTACCCAATCAGACCTATTATTTTTCGGGTCAATACGATTTTAAGTATAACCGTTACCAGCTAACTTCCCCTACCGCCACCAATACCAAAGATATCGCTCTCACCGATCAGGCTAGTGGCTTCCAACCTATTTATCCTGCTCTTGGCTCTTGTAATTCAGCTTGGTTTAAGAAAATTTTTACCAAACTTCGCCTCAGCCTCTCTAAACTGCCAGAGCTGATTCCTCTTACCCCGCAATCGCCAGATTTTTTTCATCCCCAAATTCGTGCCGAATCTATTTTTAATATGCATTTTCCCAGTCAACCCAAAGAGGTGCAAAATGCTAAAAAATATCTTGCTTATGAAGAATTATTCGAACTGATGTTGGCGGCTCAACTTAATCGCATCTCCACGCATCAATTATCAGCTCTACCTCTTAAATTTAACTCTACTCAAACCCGTAAATTGGTCAAATCTTTACCATTTACGCTTACTAACGCCCAAAAACTGGCCACTTGGGATATTTTACAGGATTTAGGCCAAACCACCCCTATGAATCGCTTACTTCAGGGCGATGTTGGCTCAGGTAAAACTGTGGTAGCCGCCCTGTCGGCCTATCAGGCTACCGTTAATGGCGGTCAAGTGGCTGTCCTTGCTCCTACAGCCATATTAGCTACTCAACACGCAGAGAGCTTCAGGACGCTTCTGGAGCCATTTGGCGTCAAAATTGCCCTGCTAATTGGTGCTACTAAGCAAAAAACCAACCTTAAACAACGGATCAAAAATGGAGAAATAGACATTGTCATCGGTACCCATGCTCTTCTCACCGATGATACCCAGTTTCATAATCTTGCTTTTTGCATTATAGACGAACAACATCGTTTCGGTGTCAATCAGCGCCAAAAATTGCTCACCAAAACCAACCACCGCGCTCCGCACCTGCTCGCCATGACGGCTACTCCAATTCCGCGCTCCCTCCAACTCACTGTTTTTGGCGATCTTGCCGTTTCGACCATCAATCAGCTTCCTGCTGAGCGTCATCCTATTGAAACCAAAATTTTATCTGAGGTCAATCAATCTTCTCAGCTCTACCCCAAAATCAAACAAGCTTTGGCTAATTATCAGCAAGTTTACTGGATTTGCAAAAAAATCGAAACCGACGCCAGACAGGAAACCAGCGATGTGCAAAAACAGGCAAAGAAGCTTTCTAAGCTTTTTCCCACTGCCAAAATTGCTTATTTGCATGGACGCATGAAACCTGATCAAAAAGATCAAATTATGTCTGATTTTAGCAATCACAGCATTGATATATTAGTCGCCACCACAGTTATCGAGGTTGGCATCAATGTGCCCAATGCCACTCACATCGTCATTATGGACGCCGAGCAGTATGGATTAGCTCAACTTCATCAATTACGTGGACGAGTTGGTCGTGGCAAACTCGCTAGCTTTTGCTATTTTGTCACCACTGGAGATGAGGCACCTTCTCGTCGCTTGCGTGAGCTTGAACGCTCTAACAACGGTTTCCATTTGGCCGAAGTCGACCTTAAACTCCGCGGACCGGGTGAAATTTATGGTCAACTTCAACATGGCGCACTGAGTCTAAAAATTGCCAATTTTACCGATACTAATTTAATTTCACAGGTCAAAAAGCAAGTAGACGAGTTTGTCGAAGCACCGGATCTTATGTTAAAATATCCAGAGTTAACCCATCAGATTCAAAAATATCAACAATTAACCATTTTAAACTAATATGTATTCTACTCTTGCAATTCGTAAAAATTCTAGACTATCTGGTCGCTTAATGGGTACCCATCAGCAGTTAGATAAAATTTCTCGTCAAGTCCTTGGTAAACATTTACCCAAAGGTGTTTTTTTTCCAGATAGCAAGAGTATTTTGTATTTCGAAGGTATGCGCGGACCCGATGGACTGAAGCGTAAAAGTCCCGGCCAAGACGAACCCCTGCACTTTATTCAACCAGACCATGACGACGGCATGCTCTGGAATATGATAGCGGATCATAGCTATAATTTAAGAATTGCTCTCGAGAATCAGAATACCACCCGCGCGGCTTTCGAAGCGGCTTGGTTAGCTCACGCCGTCACAGATGGTCTTACTCCAGCTCATCATGTTCCGTTCCAATATTCTAATCAGACCACTAGTGAACAAGAATTTTTCCAGCTTTTTGGTATTAAAATTAAAGGAGTTTTGCGTGGGCCTCGTTGGCGCGACACTGTACGTAACACTTGGCGATATTGGGGTCAAAACGGCCAGATGAGTAAACATCTGGCTTTTGAGCTGGGTATTGCCATGACCATGACGTTTTTGCCTAATCGCAGCTTCGTTCCTAAGGTTTCATCTTCTGATTTAAAACAAGTTGATCTAAAAAAAGCATTTTATCAATCTCTTGACAAAGTCTCTAGTCTAGACTTATTTACTCGTTTTTGTCGTGATGGGTGGAGTTCTTCTTTGGCCAATCAGTCCAAGAAAATTTTATTGCCAGAAATCGTCCGTGCCATTACTTTAGCTTGGGCGGCCTCCATACCATATTTTGCCGAAGCCACCACTTTGAAAAATGAGAAAAACGATCATGACTAAGCTTACTCAAATCCGCATCACTTCTGGTAGTCTCAAGGGTCGCAAATTAACCGTGCCAGCACCATCTCATCCTATGGGTTCACGCGAGAAAATCGCTCTTTTTAATACGCTTGGACCCTCTGTTTATAATAAATTATTTCTAGACCTTTTTGCCGGTTCCGGCGCTTTGGGCATTGAAGCACTGTCTCGTGGCGCCAATTTCTGTGTGTTTGTCGAAAAAGATCGTTCTGCCGCCAAAATTATCACTAAAAACCTTCAAGATTTAGGTTTGTTTGACAAGGCTCTGGTTATTACTTCTTCGGCAGAAAAATTTATTTCTTCAGACACTTTTTTAAAAGCACACTTTGATTTTATTCTAGCAGATCCACCCTATTCTAATTTTTCACAGCTGTCACCAGATTTTTTTCAGATTCTCACCCAATCATCTAGTATGTTTGTACTGTCTCATCCGGCCACGTTCAACCCTCAAATTTTTGGACTTTCTCCTCTTACCACTAAAAAATATGCTGGCGCTAAACTTTCTTTCTTTACTAATAACTAAACATATGTTATAATAAGCCAAATGTTGGGAGTTTTTATGCAGTACAAGACTAATTCAGAACGAGATCGCAAAATCAAATTATTAATTATCGGCTTAGTTTCAGCTATCTTGGTGTTTGTGGTTGGCGTAATTTTGCTGGGAGTAGCGTTTGGTAGCTCTTCTCGTCA
>CAUPNJ010000014.1:0-12281 GCA_963512515.1 uncultured Candidatus Saccharibacteria bacterium
GGCGCCAATGTGATCAAGGTGAGCATGAGTAAAACAAATAGCTTTGACGTGATCAATGTTGTCTTCGAGATATTTAATATCTGGAATCATGTAGTTGACGCCGGGATAATCTTCACCCGCGAAGAGGACGCCCATGTCGACTACGACCATCTCGGATTTATATTCAATAATGGTCATGTTTTTACCGATACCGAATTCGCCTACACCACCAATTGGGATGACGCGGACAGCGTCTGAGTTTGGACGCGCGCTTTTGAGTTGAGATTTGGTGACCTGAGTGCCGTTAAAGCCGTTATAACGAGATTTATTAACCGGTAAGCCAATGATGTGCTGGGTGGCTTGAGCGTTGACATCTTGAGATAACATGCGCTGATGGTGGACCATTTCACCCTTGCGAGTGGAGACGGAAAGTTTGGCTTTGCGAGTCATGGGGGTGGCAGCAGTTTTGGTCTTAGTTTTGGTGGTTTTGGCAGCTTTAGCCTTAGTGGATTTGGTGTTGCTGGAGCTGCCACGGCGTACTAAATGGGCATCTTTGCCGCCGGATTGGAAATTGCTGTTGAAGTTGCGTTTTTGAGCCTCTTCGAATTGTTTTTTAATATTGGGCAGGCGCTCTTCGCGCATTTTTAGCAATCTAGCACGGCGTTCTTTTTCTTGTTGATTCATGTTTTTCCTATAATTAAATTATATTATTTTGATGTCCAAAGTGGCATCAGATAAGCATTGTTAGATGTTTATATGATAGCAGGGCGAAAGCTTTTTTGCAAGTGAAAAGGTTAAAGAGGGTTTATGGTAAAATGAAATTATGTCGAATTTGCATGATTATTTAGATTGGCGCGGGGATATAAAAATTAGCAAAGAACATCCGTTTAATGATGTGGATGCGATGATTTTGGCGCGGTTTTCTTATTTGTTGTTTGATCAAATTGATCTTGCCGAAAAAGAAACAGTCAGATCGGTTGCGGCAAAAATGCAAAAATTCAAAAATGAGGATTTTCGCTGGGACGGCGATAAGCAACTGATTAGCCAAATGGGTCAGAGTAGAAGATTCGGGGCGATGCGCGTGACTAATTATGAGCGTAAGAATGACATGGCTACAGAAAAGCAATTTTCGGCTATTACAGTGCATATAAATAGGTCTGAGTTGTTTATTTCGTTTTTAGGAACAGACGATACAATTGTGGGTTGGAAAGAAGATTTTAATTTGGCGTTTATGGATGTGGTGCCGGCTCAAGAAGAAGGGTTAAAATATTTGAAAAAAATTGCTAAAAAATATTATTGGAGAAAAATTAGGATGGGGGGACATTCTAAAGGTGGAACAGTGGCTATGTATGCGGCGGTGATGTCTGACGATCGTCTGCAACGTAGACTTATTAAAGTTTATAATTTTGATGGGCCTGGTTTAAAAAGCAGTTTGGCGAAAAAAGATAAGGGTGAATCGGTTCTACCAAAAATTTTTAGTTTTGTACCGCAAGATTCTGTGTTTGGCCGTCTATTTAAACATACCGAGCAATATGAAGTGGTCGAAAGTAACGCAAAACGAAATATTTATGAGCATGATTTGTACTCTTGGCAGGTGAAAAAAGACGAAATTAAAACATCAGAAATTACAAAGCGAAGTGATTTCGTAAATGAGACTTTGACAAAATGGCTGGAAAGCGCCACTCCTTACCAAAGAAAAATTTTTGTGGAAGCCATATTCGAAATACTGGGTAAGTCAAAGGTAAAGGAACCGATGAAGTTAGCAGACAACTGGCATAAATACATGCCTACGTTTATCAAAAAATATAGCGAACTATCAAAAGAAGACCGCAAAATAATTACTGAAGTAGTCAGAAAATTAATTGAATCTTTGATGACGGTGCGGGTTCAAACCAAAGATCAGAAAAAACGATCTAAAGTTCGTTGATTTTGACTCGGGTCTGTTTGGCGGTATCACGATCACGGACCGTGACAGTGTCGTCTTCTAGAGTCTGAAAATCAACCACGACGCAATGGGGCGTACCAATCTCATCTTGTTTGCGGTAACGCTTGCCGATATTACCAGAATCATCCCAAGTGACGTTAGTGTATTTATTGCGCAGTTTTTGATATAAATTATTAGCCTTTTCTACTAATTCTGGCTTATTTTTAAGTAGAGGTGAGACGCAGAAGCGGTACGGGGCCAGATCTTCCGGTAGCTTAAGGACGATACGGCGATCGCCCGAAATTTCATCTTCGGTATAGGCATGAGTTAAAACGGCCATCAGCAGTCTTTCGACACCAAAAGAAGGCTCGATCACGTGAGGGATAAAACTTTCGCCGGTATGCTTGTCGCGATATTCAACATTTTTGCCGGAAGCTTTGGCAATATTAGATAAATCAAAATCAGTACGATAGGCGATACCCATCAATTCTTCCCTACCGATAGGATAATCATACTCGATGTCGATCGTGCGTTTTGAGTAGTGAGCACGGTCGGCGGCAGGGACGTCGAGTTCATAAATGTGGCTGGATTCTAAGCCCATGATATTTTCAAGAAAATCATGACAATCTTTAAGTAGCTTGTCAAAAGATTCTTCCCAACGGTCTGGATGAACAAAATATTCGATTTCCATTTGCTCAAATTCTCTTGAACGAAAAACAAAATCACGAGGAGAGATTTCATTACGAAAAGCTTTGCCTTGTTGCGCTAGCCCAAATGGTAGATCAGGATAGATAGTGTCAACTACGTTTTTATAATTGGTAAAAATGCCTTGGGCAGTTTCTGGTCTAAGATAGGCGACGTCTTCTTTATTGGCAGTGGCCCCAACTTGAGTTTGAAACATCATATTAAACTGCTTGACTTCATCCCAATTAATTTTGCCACAATTCGGACATTTGATACCTCGAGCGATCAGCTGCTGGGAAGTGACATCAGCAGGAATAGCTTGACCTAGCTTGTCGGCCCGAAAACGGTTATGACAATCTTTACATTCAACCAGTGGGTCGGAAAAAGTAGAGGTGTGGCCAGAGGCAACCCAAGTTTTGGGGTTCATAATAATAGCAGCGTCAACACCAAACATGTCATCGCGTTTTTCAACCCAATAATTCCACCAAGCTTGCATAATTTTGCGTTTTAAGGCCAAACCAAGCGGTCCGTAATCCCATGTCCCCGCCATGCCACCATAAATTTCTGAACCTTGAAAAATAAAACCACGGCGTTTGGATAAGCTAACTATGTCTTCAAGTTTTTTCATAACTTATATTATACCGCAAGCGAAGATAATAAGCTAGTGAGGGCTTTTTTGAGGATTTTAGTAGCGAGGAGCTAATTCGCGCAGATAAACAGTGTTGTTTTGAGGTTTAAGAAGGGCTTGGTGACTGGCCCAAAGCATGGTGTCGGCTCTTAGATTGAAAACTTCGGCTGGAGCGACCGAGCCGGTGGCAGCATAGTTCCTGCCCAAAATGCCAGAGCCAGAATTGCCATACTCTGGCAGAGACCAAGCGCCGGCAGTGCGATTAAGCGAGAGAGTTTTGGCGAAAACTGGTCCGTTGATAGTGAGAGTTTGGTTGCAACGATTACTGTCGATGTTAGTAGTATCACAAGTATCGATGTTGTTTTCAGAGATAATCCAAGCATCAATTCTAGTGACATTTTCTTTAATTTTGACGTCTTTGGCAAAAATCAGAATTTGAGGAAGCGCAGCAATATTGTTGGTGCTGAGACTGTGGTCGGCGAGCTTGTCGGAATTGCAGTTACCGTCGTCACTGTAGCAAAGATTGCCGTCAATATAGATGGTTTGGTTGGATTTGTAAACTACAGGTTTAGTGTTGGAGCCAAGAACTCTGCCTGAGAGACGGCGATTACCTTCAGAATCTAAATCATGGTACTCCAAAAACTTTTTATCATATTTACTGGGACTGCGATAGCGATTTGTTAGTTTACTAATGATTTTTTTGCTAGTGAGATCGATGCCAGAGTAGCCAAATTTGTTGGGAGTGGTGTTAGAAATTGTGAGTTGAGATAAATTGGACATATTACTACTATGATTGCCGCCTGGTAAATCAAAAGAATAACCACTAAAACCAAGGCCGGCAGCAGAGCTAAGGCCCTGCAAGTCTCCGTTTGCAATCACGGCATGTTCGCCCCACGAACCGAAATTGCGAGGAGATTTGCCGGAGATCGAATTTTCGCTGCCGTACTTGCCAAGACCGGCCCCCTCTATTTTATTGCTTTTGGAAGTTTTGATATTGCCGCGCGTAAACAGACTGCCGTTCCATACTTGGGAATTGGGTTTTTTGGCAATAGTACGACAAGAGGCGTTTGAAATATTCCAAGTGAAAGGTTGTTCTGCTTCCAGCTGGTTGTTGCCAACTTTAAGATTGGCTTTGCTGGGGTAGGCGCCTATAGCGAGGCAATATTTGCTGCCAATTGGGAGGTTGTCTGGTACGGTACGATCGTTGACTTGGGTTTTTAGAGTAGAATCTTGGTCTGATTCGTTTTGATTGTGATACCACAGCCCGTGCTTATTGTATGGCCCGGCCGCTTCTTTGATGAGATTGCAATTGTTGACTCCTTTTTTGCCAAAATAACTGCAGACTCCACCACTTTGCATGCTGGTATCGTCGGTGACGTCTTCATGGCCTTTAATGGCTTCGCTGCCAGCTCCGACTGGTAAGGTGAACTCGACAATCTGAATTTTACCTTTTAGGTCAGGCAAGCCTTCTTTGCTGGTTTTGTTATCGACGGCCTTTGATAAAAGTTTAGTTTGACCGTTCACCTTCGAACCGCTGTAGATGATATCACCATCAATTTCAGCTTTAGTAGTAGTTTTGAATTTTCTAGGTTCTAAAAGTGGGTTGCCAGCACAAAAAGCGGAAAAATTACCGGCGGCCCAAGACCAACCCATCTCTTGATAAACGGCAGCATTGCGCTCAAAAGAAGCTTTAACTAGATCTGGACTGACGACTTTGGTGCTACCGTCTGCTTTATTGACTACGGCAAAGTCGGCCCAAGTTGAATCGTGATATTGGTTGATACGGCGGTTAGCTCGGTAAGGAGATTGTAAGCCATAAATAGAATAGGGGTCCGGATCCGATTGCCCGTTGGCTACATAATGCCAAACTCGGTCACCTAAACGCCAGTACCCTTCTGAATCTTGACAGTGGTCAATATAGCCGTCCACTACGCCTTTATCACCTTGACCACAGACTTTGATATGGTTAGCGGTGCCGTAATTCCCAGATTTGCAATTTGCGCCCCAAGGATGCAAGCTGGTACGCCAAGGTCGATCACTCATCCTGTAGTAGCGCCAAAGATATTGGCGTTTGCCGTTAAAATAACGCGTACAAGTAGTGCCTTTAATTTTATTGCAACCAATTAAAGTACCCTCTCCTTGGTTGGAAGAGCCACCCCCACCTTTACCATAAACAGCATAACTCCAGCAAGCGGTGCCGATGATTAGTCCTACAATTAAAATTATGCCAAAAGTAATGAGTTTAGACTTGTTTCCTCTCATGCTTTTATTGTAGCACAGGTTGAATTTTATGAATATTGAGATAGGCGCTTAACGACGGCGGGAGCGTCTGTTTTGATCAGATCCAAGCGAGCGGCGATGTCGAAATGCGCAATTTGAATAGCCCGACTTAAGGCAGGCTGATCGCTGAGCGGGTCAAAGAAGTCGAAAAAGCGTTTAGCTTCTGCTGGAGTGCGTACATTATTGGCCATCACGCGTATATAATAATCGGTAGATTTAGTATTGGTGATTTCTAGAATATAGTCCCAATTTGCATAAACCCAATCTTCGGCGCTGGCCTTAGTGAAAGGATTACTGAGTAGGTGCGCCAAAAAAGCTAGGTGATCCTGATGGCGGACGATTTTAGGTTGCTTGAGTAAATCGATGACTGATGTGATGTTTTGGGGCTTTTTGACTCGAGTGATACAGGTTAGTAAATCGGCTTTCAGATCTTGGTCGGCGGCTTTTTGATAGGCGGTAATCAATTTTGGTAAAATTCCTTCGTTTGAGTCGGCCAATTTGGCAAGCAAGATACTGGGGCGGACATCTGCATTGATTTTAGTAAAATCGTCTCGATACAAGTTAGCGAGCGCCTTGATGAGGTTAGACTCATTAGACAAAACAGCAGTGGCTAGTAGCATGGGACGAAGTTTGGTGTCGTTGGCACTCTCTTTGGGTTGAGCGACTAAACCTAGACGCTTAATTTGAGTTGCGATGAGTTGACAGAGGAATTTTTGGTAGGACTGAAAAGACTCAGTCTGGGGAGAGAAAAATATTTTAAGACTGGCGGCGATTGATAAAAGGATATCCCAAATTGGCTGAGAAGTTTCAGATTGAAAACTGAGAACTAAATCAATCAGCGAAACGGACGAAACTAAGTCGGTTTTGGCTAAAAGTTGGCGATCGATGAGAAGGCGGAGTTTTTGCTCAAGAGATAGATTGGGAAAATCTTGCAGTTTAGAAGCAAATTCTGCGTCGTCTAGGTTGATGAGATAATGTCCTGACATGTCGTCTTGAATTTTTGGTAATGGCCAAATGCTGGCATCGTGAGAATTATCAAGCAAAAAACGCTGTTGGTGATTTTTGGTCAAAACTGGATAACCTGGCTGGGACAACCAAGCATCCATAAAAGTTTTAACTTCAAAGTCGGCGAAAGGCTGCAAAGCCTCCCACAAGTCATCGCCAGTAGTGTTTTGATATTGGTGTTTGGCGAAATAATTTTTGATGCCTTGGAAAAATTTAGCTTGACCAATAAGTCGAATCAACATAAACATGAGGTGTGCACCTTTGGCATAGACAATGGCGCCGTCAAAAAGAGTATTGATTTCATCGGGGTGGTGAACGGGCTGACGGACGGACTGTACTCCCGGTAAGGCGTCGCGACGCAGAGCGGCAAGACAATCACCTGTAAAGAAATTCTGCCAGATATTATATTCGGGATGTAGGGCGTCGACGGCAAAATATTCAATTACCGAAGCAAAACTCTCATTGAGCCAGAGGTCGTCCCACCACTGCATAGTAACAAGATTACCAAACCACTGATGGGCAAGTTCATGCGTGATGACGGTAGAGATGGATTCACGAGAATCAATACTAGTGGAATCGTCGGCTAAGAGACAAGATTCTCGATAAGTGACTAGCCCCCAATTTTCCATAGCGCCTGCGTCGAAATCCGGTAAGGCTACTTGGTCAAGTTTTGGTAAAGGATAGGGAGTATCAAACAAATCTTCATAATAAACTAGGGTATCGGCGGCGAGCTGATTAGGAAAATCTAAGAGAGAGGGACTTTGATTAAGGGCGCAATAAGTCGTGATTTTGGTGCCGTGGGAGTTGGTGGTGGTTTTAGACTGAAATTTACCAAGACAGAAAGCTAAAAGATAGGTGGACATGCGTGGAGTAGTCTCAAAAACGACAAAATCACCGTCTTTTGTCTTGGCAGGCATATTGGAGATTACTGTATCATCAGCGTCCGAACTGGAAATTGCGAGAGTAAAAGTTGCTTTGGCGGCAGGCTCGTCTACGCAGGGGAAACATTGTCTAGCGTAGTGAGATTCAAATTGAGTTGCAACGATGCGCTCCTCGTGCCCTTCGTGAAGATAAGTAGAGAGGTAGGCTCCGATCATGTTGTGGCTGAGTTTACAGGAAAAATCAAGAGTGATTTTTATAGAATCTTGGGTCTCAAGATGGTCAAATACGACCGCATCTTTTTGTTGGGTAAAATCGACAGTCAGGTTGTTGATTTTAGCGGATGAAATGACCAAATCTTTGGCGTGGAGTTTAATCTGCTGGGTGAGTGGCTGACCCGTAATTTGAACTTGCCCCTTGATGAGCTCGGTTTGTTTATTGATTTGAAGTTTTAAATCGTAATGACTGGGTTTGAAATAATTTAGAAATCTTTCCATAATCTAAGTTTAATTTAATATTGCTTTAATACGGCGCACGCCTGCAGAGCTAGAAGATTCTTTTTGGATTTTGAAGTGACCAAGTGTGCCAGTGGAAGTGACATGTGGACCACCGCAAACCTCCAAAGAGACTGGCTCTGAATTTGGCTTGCCGATGTTGTAAACTTTGATTTTGTCAGGATATTTTTCCCAAAATTGGCCATGGGCGTGAAGGGTATTTTTGGCGTAGTCTTTTTCATATTCAGCGCATTCGATCGGCAAATCTGCGGCAATCCAAAGATTAACTTGATTTTCGATTTGAGCAAGCTCCTCGGTAGCGAGCTTGCGGTCAAAGTTGAAATCAAAACGCAAACGGTCGGCAGTAATATTAGAACCTTGTTGTGCGATTGAGGGATCAATGATTTTTTGAAGGGCAGAGAGCAACAAATGAGTAGCGGTGTGATATTTAGTGGTGGCAAGACTGTTATTTTCTAGTCCGCCTTTAAACATGCCTTGGCTGGCAGTTTGAGAGCGAGCACGCTGCTCGGCGAGAGCCTGATCAAATTCGGCACGCCAAGTTTGACTGAGCTGAAGACCAGAACAAAAAGCTTCTTCAACTGACAACTCGACGGGAAAACCAAATGTATCCTGAAGTTTGAAAAGATCTTGTCCAGTGAGGGTTTGCCCTTTAAATTTATGCAGTTGTTTGAGTCCACGATTGAGAGTCTGGCGGAAAGTTTTTTCTTCCTTAATCAGAACGTCTAGAACCTGTTCTCGAGTGTTCAATATGGAATCTGGTAAAGTTTGATAATTTTCGGCGATAATTGGTAAAACTGCGTTGAAAAAGTTCTGTTCAATGCCTAGACCTAGCGCTTTGAGAATGGAACGACGAATCAGGCGGCGCAAAGCATAACCTTGATGTTTGTTGGCGGGTTTCAGACCTTGGGCGGCTAGTAGGTAAGCCCCGCGTAAGTGATCAGCGATAATGCGCATTTCTTCGGTTTTGTTTTCGTAAGCTTGACCGGAGAGAGTTTCTAGTTTTTGAATAATGGGATAAAGCAAGGAAACTTTAAAAACATCAAAACTATCAATAGAGGCCGCAGCGATACGTTCAAGTCCACCACCAAAATCAACATTTTTATGCTCCAACTCACTGAAACTGCCGTCTTCGTCGCGTTTGTACTGCATAAAAACTTGGTTACCGATCTCCATAAATCTGGCACCATCGGAGGCAGGATGTGATTGACCACATTTTTTTATATCTTGTTTGTCTTCGCCAAAATCATAAAAAACTTCAGAATCTGGTCCGCACGGATCGCCGATGGGAGTAGTTTCAATACCGCCGCCACGTGACCACCAGTTTTCTTGATCATCGTAAAGGAAAATGCGTTCACCTGGTTTGATGCCACGCCTAGCGCCAAATTCAGCAGTACCAATCTCGGCAATTTTAGCTTCAATGCCGGCTTCTTGAAAAACTTGTTGCCAAATTTTGGCGGATTCTTCATCTTTTGGAATGTGATATTTTTCACTACCGATAAAACAAGTAACGAAAATTTTATGAGGATCAAGACCAATTTCTTTGGTAAGAAAATTAAAAAAATTGCGAATCTGAGTTTCTTTGAAGTAATCACCGAGAGACCAGTTGCCTAGCATTTCAAAAACAGTAGTGTGACGAGGGTCTCCCACATCTTCGATGTCCTGCAACCTTAAGCAAGGCTGAGAATCGGACAGGCGGGTGCCAGCAGGGTGTGACTGTCCGAGCAGATACGGTAAAAGTGGCTGCATGCCTGAGCCGGTAAATAGAGTGGTGGGATCGTTTTCCAGTACGAGCGGTGCGGGCGGGATAATTTGATGCCCATGCTTGACTTGGAAATCTAAAAATTTTTGGCGGATTTCATTGGCGTTCATAATTATATATTATAGCACGAAGAACGGGTATTAGATTTAGGCTATAATACCGCCACCGAGACAAATTTTGTCATGATAAAATACGGCGGATTGACCAGAGGCGGGGCGCTTGACGGGTTGAGAAAAAATGAGGGTTTGATCACGAAGTTTGGCTGGTAAAAGTGGGGCGCGATGACGTAAACGAACTGAAATTTCGGCGGGTAGTGGCGCATCGGAGCGGAAAAAAATGTCTCTTAGCTGGAGTTGGTTGGTCCAGAGTTTTTGGTGGTTGAGATTTTTGGAAACATAGACGATATTTTGTTTGATGTCTTTATCAACTACATAATAAGGCAGTCCGCCACCAAGATTTAGACCGTGGCGCTGACCGATGGTGTAAAAAATTGCGCCTTCGTGAAAACCGAGCGTTTGCTTGGTGTCGCTGTCGAGGATTGGTCCTGGATTAACTTCAAGATATTCCTTCAGAAAATCTTTAATACCGACTTCACCGACAAAACAAACCCCCATAGATTCTTTTTTATAAGCGTTGGCAAGATTATGCTTAGCTGCAATTTGCTTGACTGCTGGTTTGGTAAGATGTCCGATTGGAAAAATGGTATGAGCAATTGATTCGGCGCTGGAGCGATACAAGAAATAGGTTTGATCTTTATTTTCGTCCACAGCGCGCAGTAAATTTTTGCCGTCGGTCTGAGCATAATGTCCTGTGGCGATCAAATCGGCGCCTTGATTTTTGGCAATTTCATAAAATAATTTAAATTTTATTTCTTGATTACATATGATGTCGGGATTAGGGGTATGACCCTTTTGAAATTCGGCTAACATATAATCAACTACTTTTTGTTTATAGTCGGTTTCAAAATCAAACACCTTAAAATCCAAGTCGAGTTGGACTGCAACACGCTTGGCGTCGGCTAAATCTTCAGCCCAAGGGCACCTCATACCTGGTAAATCTTTGGACCAATTTTTCATATAAACGCCAACTACTCGATAACCCTGCTCTTTTAACAAGATGGCGGAAACTGAAGAGTCGACACCGCCAGACAGGCCTAGAAACACAGTTTGAGATTTAGGATTGGGCATAATTCTCTCTGGTACGTTTAAATTCAGCATCGACTGCTCGGCGAATGGCTTGAGCGGCTTGAAGGACATTTGTTTCGTCATTTAAGGCTCCAAGCGAAATACGCAATGAGCCTACTATTTCAGAATCGGAGAGACCGATGGCAGAAAGAGTATGGGATTTTTCACCTTTTGAAGCGGCGCAGGCGGCACCAGTTGAGAGATAAACTTCTGCCGCCTCTAGCTTAAAAATAAGTCTTTCCGCATCTAGGCTAGGAAAACTGACTGGGCAAAAATTGGCGAGCTGATGTTTGGGATTGCCGAGAAAAAGTGGAGGGATTTGAGATTGTTGAAGCTGATGACGCAAAATTTGATTAAGTTTTTGGTATTTTTTGCGATTGCTTACGAGATGGCTTTTGGCGATTTCAGCGGCCTTAGCAAAACCAATCAGGGCGGGAACGTTTTCGGTGCCAGAACGCAGGCCGCGCTCTTGTCCACCACCAAAGACAATCGGTTGAAGTTTTATCTGGCGATTAAAGTAGAGGGCGCCGATACCTTTGGGCCCGTAGATTTTGGCAGCACTAATTGTTAGCATATCCACGCCAAGACGAGCAACTGAAACGTCGATGAGGTTCAAAGCTTGCGAAGCATCTGAGTGAAAAAAGAGAGGGGTTTTGTTTTGAGCTTTTAACCTAGATTGGCGGATTTGCTGGATAAGTTCAGAGATTTTAGCGAGAGGCTGGATGGTACCCAGCTCGTTGTTGACCAAAGCAATAGAAATAAGGGCGGTGTTGGGTTGAATTTTAGTTTTAAGGTCGGTTAAATCGACGGTGCCGTCTCTATTGACTTTGACAAAATCGCTAGAAAATTGCTGGGCAGCTTGGCGTACGGCGTTATGCTCGGTGGCGAGAATGAGACAATGAGGATGGTTGATATTTTTAAGCGCAGTAAAGGCTAGATTGATAGATTCGGTGGCGCCGGCGGTGATGACTAGATCAGAGGCTTTGGCGCCGATGGTGCGAGCAAGGGCGGACTTGGCGGTTTCATATTCGGCGCGAACACGTTTGGCGGCAAGATAAGGAGAAGAAGGGTTGAAAAAATCTTGCGTAAAATAGGGTTGCATGGCGGACAACACTTTGGGGTGAACTGGTGTAGCGGCGGCATGGTCAAGATAAATCATCTTTATATTATACAATTATTGAAGCTTTTTTGCAACTAAACTTTCTGTTTTAGGGTTTCTATTAGGTGACTAGCGCACCACGCAACGAACAGAGCTTCCGTAGCCCCGATAGTTGCTGTCCTGAGGGTAGACGGTGCTGCCGTCGAGGCTGAGGAGGTACGTATAGTCGCTGCTGTAGACGGCAGAGGACCACAGAAGACCGTCGCTGTCCTGGCTACTGAAAGAACCGCCGCCGGGGTAGTAGAGGCCGGCACGAATAAAGGATAAAGGCATTGCCAGTAAGAC
>CAUPNJ010000015.1:0-12277 GCA_963512515.1 uncultured Candidatus Saccharibacteria bacterium
GATATGGCTCACGTGGCGGGTCTAATCGCGGGTGGGGTGCACCCAAATCCCCTAGAATTTGGTTTTCAAGTGATGACTTGTACCACACATAAAACTTTGCGTGGGCCAAGGGGTGGTTTGATTTTGTCAAAAGGCGCGGTAAGTTCGCCTTTGAAAAAAGTTGATCAGAATTTAGCTAATTTGCCAACACTAATTGATCGGGCGGTGTTCCCTGGTACACAAGGCGGTCCACTGGAGCATATAATTGCGGGCAAGGCTGTGGCTTTTGGCGAAGCTCTGAAACCAGAATTTAAAACTTACGCAGCTAAAATAGTGAAAAATGCGAAAATTTTGTCGGAAGCCTTGTTAAAACGCGGATTTAAGCTGCAGGGAGGTGGGACCGAAAATCACTTGATTTTAGTGGACGTACAAAAAAGTTTTGGTTTTGATGGCAAATTTTACGAAATAGCACTAGACAGAATTGGTTTGACTTTGAATGCAAATGCAGTGATGGGCGACAGGAGCGGAGCCTTTCGGCCGTCTGGTGTAAGATTGGGTACTCCGGCTATAACAACGCGCGGTATGGATGAATCTGAAATGCAAATGATCGCTGACTGGATGTTAGAGGTAGCTAAAATTTGCACTCTAGCAAAAGACGAAAAGAGATTAGATGCTTTTCAAGAAAGGTTGCAAAATTTACGACAAGAAGTTAAAGAGTTGGCGCTAAAATTTTCAAATTAAAAACCCCCTTACGGGGGTAAAAATATGGTTGTTGTTTTACTGTTTATCCTTTCTTCCGGCTATGACCATCAGAGTCGCTTGGACCCTCTTTATGGTTGGATCATCAGACTTTTTGAGACTTTCAGCTAAACGTCTTGCCGTAAAAGCTTCCATTTCATTGGCTGCAATTGCGAAATTCAGCGTTTTTAATAGCTGAGCAGTCTCGCCTCTAGCGATTAACTCATCCTGTAAGCATAGAGCCAAACCTATTTCGTTTTTACTCATACAAACATCATAGAATTCCGCCAACATAGGCGTATTCTCTGCTCTAACTTTGCGTAGAACTTTTTGCTCTTTCTGCTCATTTGATGATGCTTTTTCGAACATTGTGTCACCCCCTAAAACAACCTCTTATTATAAAGAACTATATCTTATATATAATAACATAAACTTGTTTTTGTCAATAGATAAAAGTTTTTTTTTAGATTTTTAAACAAAAAACAGGCATTTAGCCTGTTCTAATAACTAGTGGTGGTGCGGGCGAAGAGACTCTAACTCTCGACCTCTTCCTTGGCAAGGAAGCGCTCTAAACAACTGAGCTACGCCCGCAAGTGGTGTTATTATACCGCAGTTAACACATGGACGTCAAGCGCCGAGTGTGTTAATATTGATTTATGGCACTGTGGCGGAGTGGTGACGCAGCGGTCTGCAAAACCGCGTACACCGGTTCAATTCCGGTCGGTGCCTCCAAAATCTGGCGATTTTGTTTGCACCGGAACGTCCCAAGGGGTAAACGGTGCCTCCAAAATCTAGCGATTTTCACCCCATTTGGGGTTATTTTATTGACTTTTTTATTATACTAATATACTATTATAGTATAAAAGTGTAAAAAGAGTAACGGAATGACTAAGAATACGCATAAATTGATTATTGAGGCCGCCACAAAGCTGTTTTCAAAATATGGCTTCAAGAAAGTCTCGATGGATGAGATTGCCGAAGAGGCAGGAGTAACTAAAAAGACAATTTATAATAATTTTCGAGACAAAGAAGATTTGATTCGTTCCCTGCTTGATCGGGAAATTGGAAAATTACGCGAAATGGTGGCAAAAATCGACCAAAAAAAGCTTTCGTTTACGGAAAAAGTCCGAGAAATTATGACCTTACATCTAAATTACCGACAAAAATCTAAACTTTTAAGGTCGTTTCAGAAAGAAAGTTTAGAAACAAGGTTCGGAATCGCAAACGAGTGTATCAAAACACTTGATCAGACCATGCAAAAAGACATCAAAAACAAATTGGTGGTAGCGCTAGAAAACAAAGAAATTAATCCTTGTGATCCGGATTTGGCGGCTTTTATTATTTACCGTGCTTATTTAGCTTTAATGTTTGAATGGGACGGACAGATAGAAATAGAACAGGCTTGTCAGGATTTTGAAAATTTACTAGCAAATGGATTAATTAAGGAGAAATAAATGTCAAAAAAAGTTGAAAAATCAAAAAAGAAGGCGATTTTAAAAGTTGCTGTTTTGATTGGGGTATTGTTGTTGCCGCTGATTTACAGTATCACTTATCTGAAAGGTTTCTGGAATCCTTACAATAACTTAGGAAATATGCGGGTAGCGATCGTAAATAAAGACAAATGTCGGACAAATTGTCAGAGTGCAGATTTAATCTCCAAACTAGAACAAAGTAACAGTTTTAATTTTGTAAAAACCGATGCGGCGGAGGCAGAACAAGGTTTGCATCATAAAAAATATTATGCAACTGTGACGATTCCAGCGGATTTTAGCGATTCATTCAAAAAAGCCGAAACCAAGGAGCGCCACGGAGTAGTTTTGCAATATCGACCCAATAATAAGTCTAATTATATTGCTGCACAGCTGATCAACAATGCAATGACGAAAGTAGAATTAAGCTTAAACAAAAATGTTGCCGAAAAAATCGTTGGTACTTTATCGGAAAAATTGGAGACCGTACCAGAGCAGATGCAGCCCTTAGTGAGTGGACTCGGCACGATAGCGGACGGTGGTTCCAGATTAGAAAACGGACTGAGTCAAGCAATTTTAGGAAATAATCAACTGCAAGAAGGTATCGGCCAGATCAAAACTCGAGTTGAGTTAAAGGCTGGGGCCCTGTTGAGTGACCGTACTGCGGCGCTAGATGAGGTTACAATTAATCAAATTGCAAAACAAGCAAGCAGCAAGGCGATGCCGTCTAGTTCGCAGCTGAACCAGATTGGCGCTAAATCTACCGCACAAGCAGTGCAAATGATACAGGCGAAGGAAGGGTATATTCGTAAACTCGCGGAGGACAAAATTGAAGCTGATAGCAGTGTGCCGCCCCTGCTAAAACCGGTAGCGAAAAAAATTGCAGGCGATACGGCGGTAGAGACAGCAAAATTGGTGGCTGAGCGGACTGCTGGCGCGGTGGCCCCAGAATTAGCAAAACAAGTTGCTGTAATGACGGCCGATCAGACGGCGCGCACGCTGGCGCCACAGATTGCTGACCAAGTCAAAACAAAAGCTAAAACACAAACCGCAAGTTCTCTTTATGAATTAAGTGGCGGACTTGAAAAACTACAAAACGGTTCCAATCAATTGGGAGACGGGTTAATTGCTTTGCAGGCCGGGACGCACCAACTGAGTGCCGGGGCTTTGACTGCACAAAATCAATTAGAGGAAAAAATCCGAGATAATCAGAAAAAAATAGAAAATTTACACGGACTAGACAAATACGCCAAAACCCCAGTAAAAATCCAAAATGATGGCTACGGTAAGGTAGATGATTATGGTACCTTTTTCTCACCATTCTTTATGTCGCTGTCGCTTTGGTTGGGTGGATTAATGATGATGATGGGACTCTATTATGATCCAGATAATCGTTTCGAACTTCTTGGTCGCAACTCCAAACGACCGCTACTAAGAGCTGGTTTTTATGGTTTAATTGGGGTGTTGCAGTCGATTGTTTTAGGGGTGGTACTGCATTTGACGCTAGGATTTAAGCCTACTAATTTAGTGCTTTATTATGGTTCTTGTGTGTTTATTGGTCTGAGTTTTTTGGCAATAATGACGCTGCTTTTCTTCCATTTTGGCGATCTGGGCAAATTTATTGCCATGGTTTGGCTAGTGGTGCAATTGGCAGCCTGTGCGGGCACTTTCCCGATTGAAACTGAGCCAAATTTGTTCCAAAATATTTCGCCATTGATGCCGATGACCTATTCAGTCGAATTATTAAGAGAATCTTTTGTTAGTATTGAATCGCACATACTAGTGAAAGATGTTGTAGTGCTGGGAGCTATTCTGATTGGGGCGCTTAGTTTAAATGTTGTATTGAGTTTAATAAAGCGTCACAAAAAATAGTAAAACTATGATAAAATAGGTGTAAGCCCGGGTGGCGGAATTGGTATACGCGTTCGACTTAAAATCGAATGGAGAAATCCATATGGGTTCAAGTCCCATCCCGGGCACCAAATTTTTGAAGTTGTTTTAATTATTTTTGTTTAATTACATCTTAATTTCAGCGTCAACGCCAGCTGGCAGCGAGAGATTCTGAAGAGAGTCGATGGTTTTGGGGGTGGCGTTAGTGATGTCGATAAGACGTTTGTGGACTTTCATTTCAAAAGTTTCACCACCAGTTTTGTAAACGTGAGGAGATTTCACAACAGTGAAAGAGCTGCGTTTGGTAGGGAGTGGCACGGGACCGCTAACGGTAGCACCGGTACGAATTGCAGTGTCAACAATTTGTTTTGCGCTTTGATCAATCACACGGTGATCATAAGCTTTGAGGCGAATGCGGATTTTTAGTCCTTCGGTTTTTTTAGCTTCTGCCATAGTTCCTTTCTGTCTCTATAATCTCAGATGGTAGCTAGAGGCACCGTCCATGAGTTTTTAGAGCTTGATGTTTAGTTGTTAGATTATTTTATTATATATTAAAAAGATTTTTTGTCAATGAAAAAAGCCGGACTTTAAAAGTCCAGCTTTTTGTTTTTTAAAAAGTGCTCTTTAATCTACACTAGGCTAGCAAAGTTACTGACTGATGTAGCCCAAGGATCTTCGCCGTTGGTGGGCTGCTGAAGATTTTCAATCAGCCACCACAAAGCGCTACTGCTGATTACGATGGATGCAGTGTTTTGAACATAAAAAGAACCCCTTTTTGAGGGGTTCTTTTGATCTAGATTGCTTAATACTATTTAACAATCTTGGTGATAACACCAGAACCGACGGTTCTTCCGCCTTCGCGAATAGCGAAGCGATCGTTGTCGTTCATAGCGATTGGGGCGAGTAGTTTCACTTTGAAGGAAACGGTGTCGCCAGGCATGACGATTTCTTTGTCGGCTGGGAGCTCAACTTCACCGGTCACGTCAGTGGTGCGGAAGTAGAACTGAGGTTTGTAACCCTTGGAGAATGGAGTATGGCGGCCACCTTCCTCTTTCTTCAAGATGTAAACTTCAGCTTCAAATTCAGTATGTGGGGTGATGGAACCAGGTTTGGCAATCACCTGACCGCGCTCGATTTGGTCGCGTTCAATACCGCGGAGAAGGAGACCAGCGTTGTCGCCAGCTTCACCTTGGTCGAGCGATTTATGGAAAGCCTCGATACCGGTAACGACAGATTTTTGAGTGTCTTTTAGACCGACAATTTCAACTTCGTCGTTGATTTTGACAACACCTTGCTCAATACGACCGGTGGCAACTGTACCACGGCCTTTAATAGAGAAGACATCTTCGATTGGCATCAAGAATGGCTTATCAAGATCGCGCTCTGGGACTTCAAAATATTCGTCCATAGCTTTGACTAGTTCCATAATGGCATCTTCATTGGCGGCATCGCCTTCGAGAGCTTTAGCAGCAGAGCCTTTGATGATGGGAGCATTATCGCCATCAAAACCATATTTGGAAAGAAGTTCACGCACATCCATCTCGACTAGCTCAACGAGCTCTGGATCGGCAAGGTCCATTTTGTTCAAGAAAACAATGATTTTTGGTACGTTTACCTGGTGAGCCAAAAGTACGTGCTCACGAGTCTGAGGCAAAGGACCATCATTAGCAGCAACCACAAGGATCGCGCCATCAATTTGAGCGGCACCAGTAATCATGTTCTTGATATAGTCGGCGTGGCCTGGCATATCAACGTGGGCATAGTGGCGATTTTCAGATTCGTACTCTTGGTGAGAAGTAGCGATGGTAATACCACGAGCTTTTTCCTCGGGAGCATTATCAATCTGATCGTAAGCGACCTTTTTGTTGACTTCAGATGGAAGTTTCTTTGCTAGAACGGTAGTAATAGCAGCGGTAAGAGTGGTTTTGCCGTGGTCAACGTGGCCCATCGTACCGACGTTAACATGAGGCTTGCTACGGTCAAAATTTGCCATAGAAATCTATTCTCCTTATTTGTTAATTATATTTTTGAGCACTAATATTAACCAGCCCAAATATATGATTATATAATACAGTAAAGCTATCGAGATGTAAAGATAGAAAAAGAAAAAGAGCGTCTAATCTGACGCTCTTATACTTAATCTTGATCTGGAAGTTTTGCTATTATCATTAAACTAATATAATCAATGTAAGCACCCTCATCGAATACTTCTATGCTGAACTGAGCTTTGAGGCCTCTGCTTCTTAATTCTTCGCAGATAGTTTCACCGATTAATTTAAATCGGTGCTTCCAGCTAGGTCTAGATCTGCTAGGAATAAAAATCGAAGGAATACTATATTTTTCTTAAAAAGTCAATAAATATCACCTCTACGCAGTTGTTGCAGAGGTGATATTGTAGTTGTCTGGAATTGATTGTCTATTTGGTGTTGCGTTTTTCGATGATTTCTTGAGCAACGTTGGGTGGAACTTCTTCGTAGGCAGAAATTTCCATCGAAGAGGCAGCGCGACCTTGGCTCATGGAGCGAAGATCGGAAGTATAACCAAAGAGATTGGCTAGAGGGACAAAGGCGCGAATTAGTTTGGCACCGCCGTTAATGTCCTCCATTTCATCGATGCGACCACGACGAGAGTTAACATCGCCGATCACGTCGCCCATAAATTCTTCTGGGGTAGTGATTTCAAGTTTCATGACTGGTTCGAGTAGCACTGGTTGAGCCTGCTTAATGCCAGAACGAGTAGCCAGTGAGCCAGCGAGTTTGAAAGCAAGCTCGGAAGAGTCAACGTCGTGGTAGGAGCCATCGTAGAGAGTGGCTTTGATATCTACAACTGGATAGCCGGCAATCACACCGCCGTTGAGGGTTTCTTCGACACCCTGCTGGACCGGTTTGCGGTATTCCTGAGGCACTACGCCACCTTTGATTTGATCGATAAACTCAAAGCCTTTGCCCGGTTCATTGGGTTCAAATTTAATCCAAACGTCACCGTACTGGCCACGACCACCAGACTGCTTGACGTGTTTACCCTGGGCTTCGGCAGTGCCACGGATGGTTTCGCGGTAAGCAACTTGGGGGGCACCGGTGTTGGCGTCTACTTTGTGCTCACGATGCAAGCGATCGATGATGATTTCTAGATGCAACTCGCCCATACCAGAAATAATAGTTTGACCGGTTTCTTCATCGGTGTGGACGCGGAAAGTTGGGTCTTCTTCGGCCATCTTGGAAAGGCCGAGCGCCATTTTTTCTTGGTCAGATTTGGTTTTTGGTTCAACCGCGATAGAGACGGGTGGGTCTGGGAATTCGATGGACTCGAGGTGAATGGGGTGGGCGGGGTCGCAGATGGTAGTACCAGTGGTACAATCTTTAAGTCCAACCACGGCGGCGATATCGCCAGCGGCGATTTCGGAAATTTCTTCACGTTTGTCAGCAAACATCCGGACGATACGACCAACACGCTCCTTTTTGCCGGTGGTGGCATTTAAGATAGAAGAACCGGATTGGAGTTTACCGGAGTAAACACGGATAAAGATGAGTTTACCGACGAATGGGTCAGTCGCGATTTTGAACGCAAGCGCAGTGAGCGGCTCTTTGTCGTCGGCTTTACGAATAATCTGATCACCAGATTTTGGATCAGTACCAACAGTTTGGCCTTGATCACGGTCAAGCGGAGAAGGTAGATAATCGACCATGAGGTCAAGCACCTTCTCGACAATTACACCACGACCGTCACCACCGGTTACGAGGAAGAAATCGCCATCGAGAACACGTTTTCGAAGGGCAGATTTAAGTTCGTCGACCGTAATTCCCTCTTCGCCATGTTCAAAGAATTTTTCCATCAAGGCTTCATCGGCGGCAACCGCTTCTTCGACGAGAATAGCGCGGGCATTTTTGGCTTTTTCTTTCATGTCTTCAGGAATTTCGCCAACGGTCAATTCATGATCGGCGTAATCTTTGTAGGTGTAAGCCTTCATATCGACGAGATCGACTACGCCGCAGATGTCTTTTTCGAAGCCAATCGGCAAGTGGATAGCAACGGCGTTTTTAGACAGACGTTTATGGATGGATTCAAGAGATTTGTAGAAATCGCCACCAGTTTGGTTGATTTTGTTGACAAAACAGATGCGAGGAACGCCATATTTGGTAGCTTGGCGCCAGACGGTTTCAGACTGAGCTTCGACACCCATTTTACCGTCGAACACTGTGACGGCGCCATCTAGCACGCGGAGCGAGCGTTCTACCTCAGCGGTAAAGTCGATGTGGCCTGGGGTGTCGATGATGTTGATTTTATGGCCTTTCCAAGTAGCTGTGACGGCGGCGGAAGTAATAGTGATGCCGCGCTCTTTTTCCTGATCCATCCAGTCGGTAGTAGCGCCACCAGTGTCGCCTTTTACGAGGTCAATTTTGTGTTTTAAGCCAGTGCGATAAAGAATCGCTTCGGAAGTAGTAGTTTTTCCGGCATCAATGTGGGCAATAATACCAATGTTACGGAATTTTGATAAATCTTTAATTTCGGCCATGAAGTTCCTTTTTAGTTATTACTTGTGTATTCTCTCATGCTCTCTCGAGATCTAAAGCATGAGAAAAGAGACTGGGATGATTATAGCATATTTTATTGAGGTGCGGAAGAGGTTTATTTCTCAAGGATATGGTCCTGATAAACCTTGTGACGAATTTTAGTTTCTAAGCGTGTACGGGCTTGGCTGAGCTTTGTGTAGGCGGCTGAAATCTTTTCATCGTGTTTATGCTCGGTGTAAATTTTGTAAGATTGATAGTAACCAGCATCCCAAGTTAGGAGATGCCATTCTGGGTGTGATTGGTCAGTGATGAATCGTTTAGTGAAACAGGAGCGAATAAATTCCTCGCCTGCTAACAGCAAATCGCGAGCTTCGTCAGAAAGATTAATTTTGCGACCACTATCAGTATGGAGATATTTATAAACGAAACGCTCATCAGCGGCCTTAGCATCAAAAGCGGTTTGATTGAGATTATACTTTTCGGCAAGTTTTAAAATTTCGGCTCGTGACATAAAGAACCATTCGTTTGGTACGTCGTAAAGTTCACCACTATACTCAAAATCATGTAAGGCTACTTGGTAAGACGAGCGATGAAAAAGTGAAAAAATGACACAGTCATGCACGAAGTCTGACCACTCTTTAGAGTTTTGAAATTCTGTAGAAGGACGGCGAAAAACGTCTTTATCGTTAATCCAAGAAGCATCTGGCAGAATTGACTTGCGGCAAGCAAAGGTAACGCAGGCACGTTCAAAATTTTCTGGAGTAACAGAAGTGCCATGGTCGGCATAATTCATAGTCGTATTTAAGTTGACATACTTGTCGGAAAATTGCACGTTTTGACCATTGTTATGGAAGAAGCCTATTGAACCAAATCTTAATTTACCACACGGATTATTGCCTAACGGCACATTAAACCCGCCAACCACACGAGGGTATTTGCCTCTGTTATATTCTTCTTTCGGCAATGATATTTCTGAGAGCCAATTAGAGATAGAGTCTTTCTTGGCAACTCGTTTAAGAATATGCGTCTGAATTTTTTCAGTACCAGTAGTTGCAGATTTTTCTACGCTAAATTTAAAAGTAGATTGACGAGGAGAATTGGCGTCTTTGAGGCTGAAGTTGCTAAAAACAATTCCCCAGTTCGAAGAAGTACCTTGAAATTCGCCAGCGTTTAACATAAATCCACCGTTAAACTGAAATTGGTCGAGCATTTGATCGGTAAATTTTTCGAAAGCGGGACTGACTAAGAAGCCTTTATTGAAGAAGAAGAAGAAGACATTGGAAAGATTGAAATCGCGTGTGAGTTTTTGTACGCGGTAGATAAATTGCGTGTACAGTTCAGCTGATGCGATGCCAAAGCCATTTTTCTGCATGAGTTTTTGAATTTTAGTGTTGGCAACTCCAGCTTTGCTAGTTTTTCCCTGCTCAGTAGCCTGCCCGTAAGGGGGATTAGTGTAAAAAATTATTGGTTTATCGGCTTTGAGCGCTTCAAATAATGTAGTCGGCATTTTAAGATCACGAGGGTCGGAGTTTGGGTTTATGTCAATATCGTCATTTAGAAAATCGTATTGAAAACTGATAGAGTCTGGATTATATTGTTTACTCATGTCAATTTCTGACTGATGTAGAGTAGAAGAAAACAAGTGCTTAAAATGGTAGTCGCGAGTGAGGTTTTTGGTACCAGCAGCTGGGTCCCAGACGATATATTCGTCTCGCCAATTTGAACCTAAATCTTCGGTCATCATCTGAATAGCGCGGTCTGCCCAAATAGTTGGAGTCCAAAAATCACCATGAAAACGACGCTCAATTTCTTTTATAAGCTGATCGGCAACGGCTGTAATTTGGTCGATTTCCTTAGTGCTGTATTTACGATCATAACGAGAGAAAAAAGCATGATATTTAGCGCCGTTGATGCGGATACTGTTTCCTTCGTTCATCAAAATATTTGGCTTGTTTGGATGAATGTACGTATTTTCGTGTCCTAAAATTGATTTGATAAAAATACTGACTGCGTCAGTAGCGCCAATTTTCTTAATGCCGGAAAGCCAAGTTTCTTCGCCAAAAACCAGTCGGATAAACTCATCGAAAACTTTACGCAAGTTAGCCTCATCAACATGGAGTTTTTTCAGTTCGCCAGCGTTGCTGGCTAAAGCGTTGATGTCGGCAATAACGTCGTTAATATCGAAACCATCGTCAATCCTAAACACAAAAACATCGCGAACATTTTCATCCTCTAGAAGTTCACGATATAAAGCCTCGTTTTCAAAAGCGCTGGAAGGAGCAATTGTCCAATCATAATTTCTTTCTAGGTATTTATAGAGTTTGGGGGCATAAATAGTGAACATTTCATTTTCGTCACCACCAAGTACAACATTTGGCAAAAGCTCTCCGTCTTGTTCAAATTTTTTAAGATAATAAACAACTTGAGCAATGAGCTTGATGCGGTCACCGTCTTCAAAATTTTTCTGCCATTTAGTTTCAAGCAAGAGACGTAGCGAAGTTTTATCAGCTGCGAGTAGTTTATCTTTGTCTGGTTCAAGATAGCCATCAGTGGCGTATTTGGCGACAAAATGACCGCCATAATGATTTTCTAAAATAGTGCGATAAGCATTTTCAATATCCTTTTCAATGCAAGCGTTTTTTAGGGCTTTTTTAAATTTATTTTGGTCAGATTTTTTGACTTGACGAAGTTTTATGGTTTTGGCTGGCATAATTCAAGTCTAGCACAGAAAATAACTATGTTAAGTCTGAAAAATCTCGATTGATTAGTTTATGAAAATAGTTTTTTTGCGAATTATACGATATAGTTTATATATAGGTAGTAAATGCAGAAAAATTATTACACAGTTTGCAAAAGTAGCGCGGAGAATTTACCGTATTTTTTGATGCGAAAAATTGGTAAAAAATATAAGTTTATACAGTTAAATAATGGTTCGGCTGATATTTTGACAGAAATTCAAAACGATTTCAATGAGAGGACCGGCTATAGAATAGCTGGACACACAAAACCAATCATTGTAAAACAGGATTCAATAAAGCAGATTTATTATTTTGCCACGATTCGGGTTGAGCCGGAATATCTTGATTTTTTAAAATTTGAAGCGCCACTACTTTGGGTGAGGTACGATATTTTTAACGAAGATAACACCGACAAAAAAGACCTTGAAGCTTTAAGAAAAGAATTTAAAAAAAGCGGATGGGCAAAATATTTTAAGAAAAATGGCTTAACCAAAAATAGTAACAGCGCCGAAGGTGACGAGCGAAACAATCAGACCGGCAATTAGAATTCCGGCAGCAATGGCGGATGCGGCGGTTTTAGTCTTCATTTCTAAAACTCCCGCAACTAATGCGCCGGTCCAGGCACCAGTGCCGGGGAGCGGGATGGCGACTAAAGTAATCAACCCGATCCAACCGTATTTGTCAACCACGTCACGTTTTTTCTCGACCCGCTTTTCTAGCTGGGTGATGAATTTTTTGGAAAATTTTCTCTCGCGCAAAAAATCGAAAATCTTAGTTAGAAGCAAAAGAATCGGCAAAATTGGCAAGAAATTACCAACGACAGCGATCAATGTGGCAAGGACTGGATGAAGCCCCATACTGACGCCAATTGGAATAGCGCCCCTGAGCTCCAAAACTGGCACCATAGCAATTAGTAGTGTTGTGAAGATGGCGCTAAACATTAGGTTAATTT
>CAUPNJ010000016.1:0-11606 GCA_963512515.1 uncultured Candidatus Saccharibacteria bacterium
CGACCGCCTCACCTACTCCGCCACCAAAAAACCAGATTGGCTCACTTTCGATCCTGCCACCCAAACCCTCTCTGGCACTCCAGGTAACAGCGAAGCTGACAAAGATTATGAGATCACTCTCGCCGTCTCCGATGGCACCGCCACTACCACCCAAACCTTTACCATCCACGTCAGCAACAAAAACTACGCCCCTTCCATCACAAACCAAACCTTCTCCGTTGCTGAAAACACCGCCAACGGCACCGAAATCGGCCAAGTCGCTGCCACTGACCCAGACGCTGGCCAAACTCTTGCCTACTCAATCGCTAGCGGCAACGATTTAAATATCTTTGAAGTTACCACAGACGGCAAACTCAAAATCAAAGATAACACTCAACTAGACTACGAAAAACACCAATCCGTCACTCTTCGTGTCAAAGTTACAGACAACGGCACTCCTGCTCTCTCTGCCGAAGCCGACATCACCGTCAACGTCACCGACATCAACGAAGCTCCCACTTGGACTTCCATCGACCAACTCATCATCAACGAAGATGATATTACCGAGCACACCCTCGCCGCCACCGACCCAGAGAACAATTCCCTTACCTACTCTGCCGAAGAAACCTTGCCAAGCTGGATTAAGCTTACTAACAACAAACTAACCCTTAAACCCACTCAAACCGAAGTTGGCAATCACGAAATCAAGCTCAAAGTCTCAGACGGTACCAACGAGACCAAACAAACCCTCAAAATCACCGTCAAGAATGTTAATGATATCCCAATTATCACCTCTAATGCCCTCAAATCTGCCACCGAAGACCAACTTTATAGCTACACCCTCACTGCTACCGACGAAGATGGCGACCCTCTAACCTACTCCGCCACCAAAAAACCAAATTGGCTAAGCTTCGATCCCACCACCCAGACTCTCTCTGGTACTCCAGGTAGTAACGAAGCAGACAAAGATTACGAGGTCACCCTCGCCGTCTCTGATGGTACCGCCACCACCACCCAAACCTTTACCATCCACGTCAACAAAATCAATCATGCTCCAAGCATCACAGACCAAACCTTTACCATCGCCGAAAACACTGCTAACGGCACCGAAGTCGCTCAAATCGTCGCCACCGATCCAGACAATAACCAAATCCTAAACTATCAAATCCTCAGCGGCAACGATCTAAATATCTTTGAAATCACCACAGACGGCAAACTCAAAGTTAAAGACAATACTAATCTAGACTACGAAAAACATCAATCTGTCACTCTCCGCGTTAAAGTCACCGATAACGGCTCCCCTGCTCTCTCTGCCGAAGCCGATATCACTATCAACATCACCGATGTCGATGATGAAGCCCCTACTATCACCGTTAATAAAGATACTATTACTCTTACCGTAGGTGATACCTTCACCGCCCCAGAAGCTACTTGTCATGACAACCAATCCAACTGTACTCTTGCCGTAGAAAATAACGTCGACACCACCACCGCTGGTAACTACCATATCACCTACACCGCCACTGATGAAGCTGGCAACAAAACTATCATCACTGTACCAGTCACGGTCAAAGCCAAAACTCCTCCAACTCCTCCAACTCCATCCAACCCTTCAGGTCCAAACCAAAACCAAAACCAAAACTCAAATCAGAACCACACCACCAAGCCTTCCAGCTCAAGCAACGCTTCAAGTAATCCTTCCCTCTCCCTTTCTGGCGCTCTCAGCTTCAATCCAAACCTCAATCGTCGCTCCAATTACCGCTACTTCAACAATCAATTCGCTAACCAATTCGGTCAAAATAACCAAACCGACAAAAACCATGACGTCGACATCACCTCGTCTACTCATGGCAAAAATAAGGGTAAAAACAAAACCAAAATCTTCTCCCTCAAAGGCAAAGCCACAATTAAGCTCAAACAAGGTCAAGCCTACGTCGAACCAGGAGTTAAATGCAACGACAGTAGCAGCTGTACCGTCAGCATTACTGGCAAAGTAAACAAAGACCTTCCAGGCACCTACATCATTACCTACAAAGGTAGCGCCAACGGCAAAACCAAAACTCTTACTCGTAAAGTTATCGTCAAATCTGCCGACCAAATCAAAGATTCCAAAGATTCAAACATCTTCAACTGGTGGTGGCTCCTCATCCCAACCACTGTCGTTCTCTACGGCAGCTATAAGTACCGCCGCCACAAACAGCAAAAATCTTCCTAAATTATATTAATAAAACCAAAAACATGTTATTATAGATACAGCTAATGACAATTAGCCGGGCCATCGCTCTCACAGCGACTAGCCCTTTAAACTGAATATTTATTACAATTTAAACAAAAAGGAGTTCTTATGAACGATACTACTCGCATGCCTTTAATTGGCGAAACCCTACCAGAAATGCAAGTCAACACCACTCACGGTGTTAAAAATCTCCCCGGCGATTACGCCGGCAAATGGCTAATTCTCTTCAGTCACCCTGCCGACTTCACTCCAGTCTGTACCACCGAGTTCGTTTCTTTCCAGAAAAACTATCAGGCCTTCAAAGACCTCAACTGTGAACTACTCGGTCTCAGCATCGACCAAGTCTTCTCACATATCAAATGGACCGAATGGATCAAAGAACATTTTGATACCGAAATTGAATTCCCTATTATTGCAGACACTGGCGCCGTTGCTAACCGTCTCGGCTTCATCCACCCAGGTCAAAACCACGACACCAACACCGTTCGTGCCGTCTTCATCCTCGATCCAGAAGGCAAAGTTCGTAGCATTCTTTACTATCCGCAAGAACTTGGCCGCAACATGGCAGAAATCTTGCGTATGGTCAAAGGTTTGCAAACTCACGTCGAAAAACAAGTTGCTCTTCCTGCCAACTGGCCCGAAAATGAGCTCTTTGGTGCCGACGGCATCATCCCACCCGCCAAAGATGTCGCCACTGTCAAAGATCGCCTCGCCAAAGCTGCCGCTGGTGAATTCGTTTGTGAAGATTGGTGGCTCTGCCACAAACCCCTAAATTAAATTAGGTATTGAAAAAGCCCCTAAAATGGGGCTTTTTTGCAGTTTGGGAACTATTATAATTTTTTGCGCACAACTCCTGTCAAAGCAGAAGTCATCATAAGTGCAAGAACTGTAGAAATTAGTATAATAGACCAACCAAGCAGATTATTATCATCTCCGGTTTTCGGAGCAACCGATACATTTCGGCTTGCGGTCTTCTGAACTGACGCTTGCGCCGGTGCTGGACTCGGACTAGGTGTTGGGCTAACCGTTGGACCAGGATTTGGCGTTGGCTCTGGCGTTGGTGTTGGTTCCGGATTCGGTGTTGGCTCTGCAGCCTTTTCAACCGTCAAAGTTCCAGGCATATACAGCACTCGGAAAATTTTTCCAACTGAATAAACTAAGGTTACTCCAGCCTTCGTGTCTGTCAAATCCGTTCTTTCCCACTTCTTCTCAGCAGCATTCCAGACCGAACGTCTGTACACGTCTTTGTGGTACATAAACCACTTACCGTCGTTCACTACGTACTTATTTTCTACATAGCTTGGACTTTCTTTGTCAAATTTATGACGCAACATAATTTTGAACGTTCCAACGGTGTTCGTGTCGCCCGCTTCTGTCTGAACTACCCATTCAAATCCTGATGGAAGGTCCAACGGTCCACCATTACTGATAACTTTAGCCGTCAACTCAGGAATTTTTTCACCCTGCTTAACCACTATATCATCAGCTTTAACGATGATTTCTTGATAGGTATTGTAGGAATAATAACAAGTACCCTTGTATTTGCCTATTCCCTCTATCTTCTCTTTAATAACACCAGGATTGACCCAGTCAACCTTATCTGTCATTTCAGACGGATTGTTGGTCGGCTGCTGGCTCCAAGTATAAGTACGGACAAAATCCTTACCTTCGACCAAAGCCTCTCCGTTATGAGAGAATTCAGTCTCCGGTTTCCAAGGTTTACCATCATAGAAGCGATAGTCCAATCTCGTCTGGTGATTATTTTTCACCTTTTCAGTATCATCGATCGAAATTGGCTCCGATTCTTTGGTCTCTGCCGACTTATTCTCCACCGAAGGCGAAGCTTCGTTTTTAGCCTCGACCGGAGTCGATGCTTCAGTTTCCGCCGCTACAACCTCGGTTTCCGCCAGAGCAGTTGCTGTCGTCATGGTCAAAATAACCATTAACGACATCAGCGTTAACAATTTTCTCTTCATTTTCCCCTCCTAATGTACTTTCTTCATCCTCTTAGAGAATCCAAACTGCATATTTAATTATATCACAAAACATAAATAATATCAATAGTTTCTTGAGCCATCAAAAAACCTCTTGCAAAAACTCAAGAGGTTTTTCTTTAATTTACTTACAAGTTTAGTAAGCTTGAAGCTGCCTTAGAGTCCACTTTCTTAGCCGCTTTCTCCCAATCTTCCTTCAGTTTATCAATATTCTTAGCACTCTTTGGTACTTCCACTGCTTTTTTGTAGTGAGTCATTTCAAACTCCGCCGCCAACTTCGTCTTGCCGTCTTTCAGTTCAAAACTCACACTACCAAGCTCATGCGTCCAAGGCTTAATGCCAAAATCAATCTCCTTCAGCGTATCGTAAGCCTTCTTGTTGTCTTTAGTTTTATTAACCAACTCTTTGGATTTAGCAACACTCTCGCCTCCACATTTCTCCATCTTCTTCACAAAATCCAACTTGGCTACATCTTTACCGAATTTATCCGCTTTTTTCTCTTCTATCTTCATTGCAAAATGCTTCAAACCGTCATTCTTCTTCGAACTCACAGCCTTTTCGATCTTCCAGAATTGATTATCTTGGAAAACTTTCACTATCTGCTTACGATTTTCTTGCTTGGTCGAAGCTTCTAATCCGTCCAACACACATTGAGTGATTTTCTTCTGTTTTGGATCCTTTATGTCGTCCAACGATAACTTATACCAGTTATCACCTAGCTCCATCGTTACTTCAGTCAAAGCCTTGCCAATCAGCGCAAAAGCATCTTCCTTGGCCTCAAATTTCGCCTTAATTGGCTCCAATTTGAAATACAGCTCACCCTTCGATAGTGCCACCGCCGAAAGTCCAGCCTCACCCTTACCGTTTAGAAAATCCGCCTTAATCTTACCTGTTCCTGCAAAATTAGCTTTTTCATTGTAAAGATCCAAATCCAGCACTATTTTTTTCACAGTCGGCAAATCTTTTGGTTTTAAAGTCACCTTTCCCTTTACCTGACTATATTCGCTTTCAATCGTTTTATTTACCGCATCCAGCAGCATCCTGTCTTGGGATTCATGACTAATTGCAAAAGCCACTCCTCCTACTGCCAGCACAGCAACTGCCGCTCCGGCGATTATAATTTTACGTTTTTTATCCATCCCTTTTCTCCCGTTATCTTACCGTCATCATACCATACTTCTAAACATTTCAATCAAAAATCGCCCCAAAAAGGGCGATTTTTTTAGGTTGCGGCTCTTATTTAACGATGGCTAGAGAAATTTTCCTGCCTTCGCGGTCAATATCCAGCACCTTGAACTTCTTGCGCTCATTCAAAGTAAACACCTTTTCTGGATCCACGTCGTTGCCTGCGCCTAGCTCAGAAACGTGTACCAAGGCCTCCACTGCGGAAGAAATCTGCACAAAAGCACCAAACGGCGTAATTCTTGTCACAGTTCCTTCAACCTTAGAGCCTTTTTTCAAGCCTTCAACCTCAGACAGCCAAGGATCTTCGGTCAACTGCTTAATTGACAAACTCAAACGTTCCTTGTCGATCGCGATGATTTTAGCCTCAATCGTTTCGCCAACCTTCACGTAATCAGACGGATTATTCACTCTTTCCCAAGAAATTTCCGAAATATGAATCAACCCCTCAATACTGTCAACGTTCACAAAGACACCAAAATCCACCACTCCGGTTACCACGCCTTTTACCACGTCGCCAACCGCAAGTTCGGCAAATCTCGCCGCCAAACCATCTTTCACAGCCTCTTTTTCTGAGAAGATTAGCTTATTGTCGCGCTTACTAGCATCTAAGATTCTAACTTTAATCGGTTTTCCGACCAAAGAATTCAAACGTTGCAAGATTTCATCTTTATCTGCCGAGCCAACTCTTGGATAATGCTCCGCAGCCAATTGCGACACCGGCAAAAATCCTCGAATCCCCTCAAACTCTGCCAACATACCGCCACGATTTGCGTCAAACGGCGTAATCTCAACAATTTCTTGAGCTTCAAGTTTTGCCTTAATTTCATCCCAACCCTTATCTTTCACAGCCTTACGCAAAGATAGCAAAATCATACCATCTGCCATCTCTGGATCAATCACCGAAGCTGTCACTTCCTGACCAACTTCCGCGTCTTTCGCAAAAGATACTTCTTTGCGTGGGACCAAACCCACTCCTTGTGGACCTAGGTCCACTAAAATTTCGTGCTTCTTAACCGAAAGCACCTTGCCCGTAACTGTATCTCCGAGCGCAACTTTTTTTACTGAATCGCCAACCTGAGTCAACAATTCTTCCATTGTCTTGGCTTCTGCCATTAATTATTTTCCTTTCTTTTCAGGCCCGTTCAACAAACCAAAATTTAAAAACACCCCGAATTTCAGCCTCTTGAACGAGCCCAATCTAACTTAGATTATACCGCAGCTTCCCTCATCTGTAAACCTCTCTTTTCACCCCAAGAGCGCCCAGCTTGCCTATAGCTCTCATATGAACTATAATTACGGCATGTATTTATGTATTGACATCGGTGGCACCAAAACTCTCGTCGCCTTATTTTCTCAAACCGGCGATTTACTAAATTCTATCAAATTCCCCACCAACCAAAATATCGACAACTTCGAAACCGATCTAACCACCCAGTTGTCCCATCTTTTTGCCAAGCAATCTTCCGATACTCCAGTGCATGCCGTCTCAGTTGGCGTAGCCGCCCCGCTCGAAAACGGCCAACCTATCTTCTTCCCCAACCTCGCCTGGCCCAAAGATCATCGTCTTGAGTCTCGCCTTAAAAACTGTCTTAAATCGCTCGCTTCCGCTCTTCCCGACTTTAAGTCCATCGCTTCCACCCCTATTTATTTCATCAACGACGCCAATTCCTCTGCCATGTTTGAAGCTCAAGATTTTTCCGGCACCTCTATTTTTCTTACTTTTAGCACCGGCGTCGGTGGCGGCATTGTCCAAGACGGACAACTCTCCCCAAATTCCGATCTTTTCGAGCCAGGCCACTGGCATTACTCTTACAAATCCCAAAAAGATGCCGAATGGGAGCATATTGCCTCCGCCAACGCTCTGCTTAGAGATTACGGCCAAATCGCCAGCGAAATCACAGGCGAAGACGCCTTCCAAGATATTACCAGTCGCGTCGCTCTCGGTATTGTAGATATCATCCAAAAATTTCACCCTGATCGCCTCATCATCGGCGGCGCTCTCGGCCCTCAATTAGCCAACATCACACCTTATTTAATAAAAGTCCTCAAACAGTCACTCCCAGACGCTAAATTACCCGATATTATCCCAGCAAAATCACCTTTTGAATCTGTAATTCACGGCTGTTTTCTCCATGCTAAGTCCCAAAAATAAGCTCCCTGGCTCCGCCCAGCGCTTTATTTCCAAACTCCAATCTGATTATCCCCAAATCACCATCAAATCCGGTCTCAAATTTTCCTATCGCCCTCCCAAGACCATTTTTTATGGCCCTTATGAACCAAATTTCAAACTTCTCCTCCTCCATGAACTCGGCCACGCCCTCTCTGGTCATACCACTTACAATCTAGATATTGAGCGTCTCAAAATCGAATCCGAAGCTTGGCAAAAAGCCGCCTCTATTTGCCAAGATCACCCAGAATACCATATCAAATTCGACCCTGATTTTGCCGAAAATCAACTTGACACCTACCGCCATTGGCTTCACCAAAAATCGCTCTGCCCCAACTGTCAGCTCTCCCGCTTCCAAACGCCAGACGGCAAATATCACTGCCCACTCTGTGACAAACTCTTAAATAATTAACAAAAAGACTCCAAATTGGAGTCTTTTTTAGCTTAAATCTAGTCTTTACGCTTCCTTTTTTGCAGGACCACGTCTAGAAATACGACCACCTTTAGCACCAGCAATTTTAGCAAGTGTAGGATTTGCCGCAAAGCCACCAGTGTGACCCAAACGACCACCTTTTTGCCCAATTCGAGCATAAAATTCTTTGCCGTATTTAGCCTTGTTTGTTGCGGCGGCTTTCATGCCACCAGCTTTCGTTCCAGCCATTTTAATTCCTATCTGCCCACCAATTAACTACTAATTTTCACTCTTTTGAGTGTATACTTCAAATTATAGCATACTGCTTGCGTTTTGTCAATACGTTTTTGCTAAAAAATATGTCATAATATAAAACCACCTTATTCACCCCATGATATTTTTTAAATTCCATCTCATTCAACTTCAAACATTGCAAAAAATCACCTTTTACGCTACAATAACAAAGTTGGGGCAATAGCTCAGCTGATTAGAGCGCCGCCTTTGCAAGGCGGAGGTCCAGGGTTTGAATCCCTGTTGCTCCACCAAGGTCTTTCGACCCACATGGGGTGGGGCGCGTCCCCCCGCGCCACCACTCCACCAAAAAATGCCCCTCTGGGCACTTTTTTTATACCCCCAGCTATTTTCTCCTCTCTCTTAATCTAAACAAAAAATCGCCCAGAGAAACGACGATTTAGATTTTTTATTCTAAAATGGTGGGGATATGTGGACTTGAACCACAGACCTCGTCATTATCAGTGACGCGCTCTAACCAGCTGAGCTATATCCCCAGGTTCTTTAATTCTACCCTATCTTTTTTCAAAAATCAAGCGTATAATAGTTCTCATGGATTGGAATTTTAGTATCGGTTGGCTCATTTTAGGCCTCCTCATCGCCGGCGTCGGCACTGTTATCATAGTCAAGTACCAGTGGATCGCCGACAACCTTTCTAGTGGCGTTGTCGTCTACCAAAAAACCAAACTTATCGGTCTCATCACAATTCTAATTGGTTTCATCGTCATGACCAACCTCCACACTTTTCTCCTCACCGCCCTAGTCAAAATTATTTTCAAACGCTAACCTTCAATTACCCGTTGTCTCGCCCACTCGTACATCGCAATTCCCGACGCCACCCCTACATTTACGCTTCGCGTCGAACCAAAAGACTCAATATATCGCACATCATCCGCCCCGCAAAAATTATTCTTAGAACTAGGCTCCCGCAAAAAATCCTCACTTAGTCCATCACTTTCGCTTCCAAATACCAAAGTGGTCCTCTCCCCAAATTTTTTTGCGCCTAAACCCCGCGCTCGTTCAACATTATTTTCAATCGCCACTACCTCTCTACTTCTCGAACGTTGATCCGCAAAAAAGCTCTCCATATCCAGCCAATGATAAATTTCCAAATATTTATCCGTGCACATCGCTCCTCGTCGATTATATTTTCTCTGCCCGATGATATGCACTTTCTGAACATTAAAATTATTCGCATTCCGCACAATCGTCCCCATATTAAAATCATGTGCTACGTTCCAAATCGCTATTTCCAGATCATTTCGCTTCTCACTCAGCTTTGCAATCACCTCCTCATTGGGAAGCCCCTTCAGCCCGTCTACCAAATTTCTTCTGTCTTCTTCCATATTAATCTCCTAAAAATGCAATTCTACCGATAAAGCCTTATGGTCAGAAATAATTTCATCATGCACCGTAAACGCTTGTTCAGAAATTAAATCGTTCACTAAAATATGGTCACAGGCCACCTCTCCACCAAACTTTAGCCCCTGCAAAGTATTTTTCACTTTGTGTTTATGTGTTAAATCAGTCAAAAAATCCAACTTTCTCATCGCTGGCGCAGCATGTACCAAATTCAAATCTCCACACATCACAACCGGTCCTTTCTCATCTTTAAACATTTCTATTACCTTTGTCATCACTTCGGTCGAAGTTTCATTACCGAGCGGACTTTTTTGCCAATAACCGTGGTAGTTCACTACCGTTAGCCCACTCTCTAACTTCACTCTTTCAGCTACATAAGCCACCTTGAGATCGTTAGCAAAAATCGTTTGCTGATTCAGCTCGCCATGCACCGTTCTAACTTCTTTATCTATCATTTCGGATCGACTCAAAATTACATTTCCCTGACCTATCCTACCTTCTACTGTGTCAATCCCAAGCACCTCGGCCTTCAGTTCGTGCATTAAACCACTGGCTTCCTTAATTTGTCTTAGCGATGCCGCAAAAAATTCCAATCTTTCTTTTGCCTCTTCGGTCCATAATACTTCCTGCAAACAAATTACATCAAACTCATTCTTGACTAAAAAATCCAGAATTTTTCCCTTTACTCGCCCCGTCCAAGCATTCAACTGTAAAATTTTTACTTTCGTCATACGCTTTATTATACAAAAAATCGCCCCAAAGAGCGATTTTTTTAACAACTCAGTTGTGCAATTCATCGAAAGCCAAAGCTTATGTCGCATCTGGTAAACCAGAAAAGTAATAAATTAAGCTTAGTATCTACTACTGCGACCGACCTAGCTACATGCGTCCTTGCGGATTCATGCGCATCAATTCCTTCTCAAGAAAGGAGGTAATCCATCCGCACGTTCTCGTACGGATGCCTTGTTACGACTTAACCCCAATCATCTCCCCCACCTTAGGCCGCTTGAGCGGACTTCGGGTGTTGGTGACTCTCATGGTTTGACGGGCGGTGTGTACAAGACCCGGGAACGTATTCACCGCAACATGCTGATCTGCGATTACTAGCGATTCCGACTTCAAGAAGGCGAGTTTCAGCCTTCTATCCGAACTGGGACCGGCTTTGCTGCGATTTGCTTCACATCACTGCTTCGCTTCGCATTGTACCGGCCATTGTAGCGCGATTCTAGCCCAAGGCGTAAGGGAAATACTGACCTGACATCATCCCCTCCTTCCTCCCCGTTACCGGGGCAGTCCTAGCAGAAAAATACAACTGCTTGCAAGGGTTGCGCTCGTTGATGGACTTAACCAAACATCTCACGACACGAGCTGACGACGGCCATGCATCACCTGTCTTCGGGTTCCCGAGGGCACAGTTTCCTTTCGGAAGCCTTCCCGAGATGTCAAGCCTTGGTAAGGTTTATCGTTTACCATCGAATTAAAGATCACGCTCCACCGCTTGTGCGGGTCCCCGTCAATTCCTTTATGTTTTAATCTTGCGATCGTACTACACAGGTGGGATACTTAACGCGTTAGCTTCGCAACTCAGGGGGTCGATACCCCAAACTGCTAGTATCCATCGTTTACGGCGTAGACTACCGGGGTATCTAATCCCGTTTGCTCCCTACGCTTTCGTGCCTTAGTGTCAGAACCGCCCCAGTAACCTGCCTACGCTATCGGTGTTCCTTCTAATATCTACGGATTTCACTCCTACACTAGAAATTCCAGTTACCCCTAACGGTCTCGAGCTTAACAGTTTAGCTAATAGTCTGAATGGTTGAGCCACCAGATTTCACTAGCTACTTATTATGCCACCTACGCAACTCTTTACACCCAGTCACTCCGGATAATGCTTGGACCCTACGTATGACCGCGGCTGCTGGCACGTAGTTAGCCGGTCCTTATTCAAAGCTTACCATCATATTTCTCGGCTTTAAAAGC
>CAUPNJ010000017.1:0-11438 GCA_963512515.1 uncultured Candidatus Saccharibacteria bacterium
AATATTATTTAATTGGCATCGGCGAGCAAGCCGAACAGCTCGCAACCAAATTGCATGACCAAAATCCTGAATTAATTTTGCTAGATGATCGCGATCTACACCCAGGCACCAAATTTAACGACGCTGAACTTATTGGTATCCCAAAGCGCATTGTCATTTCAGACAAAACGCTAGCAGAAGATTCAGTTGAAATTACCGATCGTAAAGCTGGCAAGTCAAAGTCCTTGACAATCGAACAACTTCGAAGTATTTTATAAAAAGCATGAAAAAAACTGTTAATTTAACCAAAGAAGGTAAGCTTGCTCTGGAGCAAGAGCTTGCCGAATTAATCGCCGAAAGACCAGCTATTACTGAACGTATAGCTACCGCTCGCGCTTTTGGTGATTTATCCGAAAATGAAGAATATAGCTCTGCTCGCGCCGAACAAAAACGCGCCGAAACTCGCATCCAAGAAATTCAAGAAATTCTCAAAAACGCCAAAACTATTCGCGCTACCTCTAAAGACAAAGTAGTGATTGGTACCACCGTCACAATTGAGCTTGCCGGCAAAACCCACGATTATATTATTGTCGGACCCGTCGAAGCTGACCCCTTAAACGGCAAAATTTCCGATGCCTCTCCGCTTGGTCGCGCCATTATGGGCTTAAAAAACAATGAAACCTTTACCATGCCCAACGGCAATCAAGGAAAAATCATTTCTATCAGTTAACCCCTATCTAATAGACTGTTTTTGTGCTAAAATATAGCCCAATATGACTACATTAAAAGATTACCGCGAAGAGCGTTTGCGTAAATTAGCCGAAATTCGCGCACGCGGGATTGATCCTTATCCTGCCCACTCTAACCGTGACACCAAAATTCAGCAAATCCTTAACCAATTCGATCAATTCCAAGGCAAAACTGTCTCTATCGTTGGTCGCATTGTTGCTATTCGCAGTTTTGGTAAACTCGCCTTTATTAAAATTCGTGACTACACTGGCGAAGTGCAAATTTTTATGAAATCAAATCCCGAAATTACTGCCGGTTTTTTGGGCACTAAAGACCTAAAATTACTCGATACAGGTGATTTTATTGAAGCCACGGGCCGCGTCGACAAAAGCCAAACCGGTGAAATCTCCGTTTTCACTGATGAAGTAAGGATTCTCACTAAAGCTCTTCGTCCTTTACCGGGCAGAGACGGCTTCACCAACAAGGAAGAGCGTTTTCGTCGTCGTTATGTTGATATGAATGTTAATCCCGAAGTACGTGAACGCATGGTGCGTCGTAGCAAATTTTGGCAAGCTACTCGTGATTTTATGAATAGTCACGGTTTTATCGAAATTAATATCCCAGTTCTGGAACACACCACCGGTGGCGCCGACGCCAACCCTTTTATCACCCACATGGATGCACTCGGTGAAGATTTTTACCTACGCATTAGCCACGAACTTCCTTTGAAACGTCTGCTCGGTGGCGGGTTTGAAAAAGTGTATGACATCGGCCCTCGTTTCCGTAACGAAGGCATCGACGATGAGCATTTGCCCGAACATATCGCTTTTGAGTCTTACGCTGCCTACGAAGATTACGAAGATGGCATGAAACTTTATGAAGAAATGATCAAATTTGTTGCTCAAAAAACTTGGGGTACCCTGCAATTTAAGGTCGGAGATTTCGAAATTAACTTGGATTGTAAGTGGCCACGCATTAAGTACGCCGATTTACTCAAAGAAAAATTCAACGTCGACGCGCTCAATCCCGATCGTGATCAACTAATTGACATCTTAAAAAAGCATAATGTCGAAATTAAACCCGACGTCGCCACATCACGCCTAGTTGATCAAGTCTGGAAATTAATTCGCAAAACTTCAGCCGGACCTTATTGGCTAATTGAAGAGCCTCTCGCCCTTTCACCTCTAGCCAAAACTTCAGCCACAAACCCTCTTGTCACCGAACGTTTTCATCCTATTATCGCTGGTACCGAAATGGGTAATGGTTTTAGTGAGCTCAATGACCCACTAGATCAACTTCAACGCTTCGAGAAACAACAAGCTATGCGCGACCAAGGTGATGACGAAGCCCAAATGCTTGACCATGATTTTGTTGAAATGCTTGAATATGGTATGCCTCCCGCCTGTGGTTGGGGTAATTCTGAACGTAATTTTTGGTTACTGGAAGGCGTATCTGGCCGAGAAGGCGTACCTTTCCCGTTGATTCGTAGTAATAAAAACGAAAAGGAGCAATCATGTTAGATATCAACTTCATCCGTCAAAATCGCGACATCGTCGATTATTCCGTCAAAGCCAAGGGCTACAAAAATATCAATCTAGACACTCTTATCGAACTTGACAACCGTCGTCGTGATGCTCTCAAAATCGTCGAAGATTTACGTCAAAAACGTAACCTTATCGCCGATTCTATTCAAGGCAAACCTACCGCCGAACAGATCGAGCAAGGTAAAAAAATTAAATCTGAACTGGCACAAGAAGAAGCTATCCTAAATTCAATCATATCACAACTAGACGAAAAAGTCAAACAAATCCCTAATATCATCACAAAAGATGTGCCTCTTGGCGGCGAAGAAGATAGTGTTGAAATTAAAAATTGGGGCGAAAAGTCCCAAAAAGGCGTGGATCACTTGGATTATGCCACTAGTCGTGACTGGGTTGACTTTGAGCGTGGCTCCAAAGCAGCTGGCAGCAAATTTTACTATTTAAAGAAGGAAATTACTCTACTTGAAAACGCTCTGTTCCAATTTGGCTTGAAAAAAGTTTTAAGCCACAACTTTACCCCCATTGAACCACCTGCCCTCATCTCCAGCAAAGCCCTTGAGGGGGTTGGTTTTGCCCCACGTTCTAGCGATCAAAGTGACGAATATTTTATCGAAGGCGAAGATTTGGCGCTTTCCGCCACCGCCGAAATACCCCTCACCGCTCTTCATATGGATGAAATTTTCACTGAAAAAGATTTACCTCTATTTTACGCTGGATTTTCTCCTTGTTTCCGCAAAGAGGCCGGCTCTTATGGCAAACACACCCGTGGTTTATTTCGTGTACATCAATTTAATAAGCTAGAGATGTACGCTTTCTGTTTGCCAGAACAAAGTCCAGACATTCATGAAAAACTGCTCTCAATTGAAGAGGAGATTTGGCAAGAACTCGAAATTCCTTATCGTGTGATCAATATCGCCGCTGGCGATCTCGGTGCTCCTGCCACCAAAAAATATGATATTGAATATTGGTCACCTGTTGATCAAAAGTATCGCGAGCTCACTAGTTGCTCTAACTGTACAGATTTCCAGGCTCGCGCTCTTAATATTCGCGTGCGCCGTCAAAATGGCGACCTTGAAATAGTTCATACTCTCAACGGCACCGCTGTATCGTTGGCCCGTACTTTAGTGGCGGTAATCGAAAATTATGCCAAGCCAGATGGTAAGCTCAAAATCCCAACCGTTTTAAAACCATATCTTGGCGACCAAGACGAACTATAATATAATAAGCAAAAGGAGTTTTTAATGATTGAAAAAATTGATATTAGTGGCAGTAACTATAAAGTAGAAGACAGCCTGCATAAATACGCCGTTAAACGCATCGGTAAGCTCGACCGCTATTTGCCACGCCAGCAGAAAAAAGACGTTCACGCCAAAGTGGTGGTTACCGAGGTAAACCGCGCCCACGGCAATAAATACGAAATTTCCGTCACCATCGAAGTGCCAGGTGGCAAAGTCTTAGCTGCCAAAGATGAATGTTCTAATGTTTTTGCCGGTATCGATATTTTGGAAGCAAAACTAACTGGTCAAATTCGTCGTTTTAAGACCGAACAAACCCCTAATTTTGGTCGCAAATTCCTACCCAAACTCTTTATCAAGCGTCGCTAATATGCTAAACTAACTACAAATAACCTACTTGGAGATCTTGACTGCTATGGCTCAAAAAATTAAAAAACAGCCCAAAAAACCCACTGATAAGCTTGAGGACAAAACTAAGCTAGAAAAAGTTTTGCAAGGGATTTTTGGTGATGCTCAAAAAAGAACTCTTAAACGTTACTTCAAAAAAGTTCAAGAAATTAACCAACTAGAGTCGAAGTTCGAAAAGCTCTCTGATCAGGAGTTAGCCGGTAAAACCGCCGAACTTCAAAAACGTTTAGCCAAACTCAGCAAAAAACAGCAAGCCGCTAATGCTAAAAGTAAGGTAAAAGCCCCTGAAACCAAGACCAAAGCCAAGAAAACCAAAAAAGCTGACCGCTCCAACGAAGACAAACTCTTAGATCAACTTTTGCCTGATGCTTTCGCTACTGTACGCGAAGCCACTAAACGCATTTTAAAAATGCGCCATTATGACGTCCAGCTAGTTGGTGGTATTGCCCTCCATGAAGGTAATGTCGCCGAAATGAAGACCGGTGAAGGTAAAACTATGGTTGCTCTTTTGCCAGCATTTCTCAACGCCCTAAACGGTCGCGGGGTTCATGTGGTCACTGTTAACGATTACCTAGCTCAGCGTGACGCTGGTTGGAATGGTCCAGTTTTTGATTTTCTCGGCTTGACTGTTGGTGTAATTATCGCTGAAGCCTCCTTTATCTATGACAAAAACTATAACAACGAAGATCATGATGACGAACGTTTTCGTCACCTCAAACCCTGCACCCGTAAAGAAGCCTATGCTGCCGACATCACCTACGGCACCAACAATGAATTCGGTTTTGACTATCTCCGCGACAATATGGTAAACGAGGTCCAATACCTACGTCAGCGCGAGTTAAATTTTGCCATCGTGGACGAAGTCGACTCAATCCTAATCGACGAGGCTCGTACCCCACTGATTATCTCTGCTCCCGCCGAAGATAATCCCGATTCCTACTATCAATTCGCCAAGATTGCCGCTAAACTGAACTCCGAGGACTATGTTCATGACGAAAAACGCCGCTCTGTCACCTTGACCGATTCTGGCGTTGAAAAAGTCCAAAAATTGCTTGGTATTGACAATCTTTACTCCACCGACCATACTCGTTTGGTTTATCATATGGACCAAGCTCTACGAGCCGAAGTGGTCTTTAGCCGTGATAAAGATTATGTGGTGACCGGCTCTGGCGAAGTAATCATCGTGGACGAACATACCGGTCGCTTAATGCATGGTCGTCGCTACAACGAAGGTCTCCATCAGGCTATCGAAGCCAAAGAAGGAGTCGTGGTTAAAGAAGAATCTATGACTCTCGCCACTATTTCTTTCCAAAATTTCTTCCGTCTCTATCATAAATTATCCGGTATGACGGGTACCGCCTTTACTGAAGCCGAGGAGTTCCAGCAAATTTATTCTCTTGATGTTATTCAAATTCCACCTAACCGCCCTATCGCTCGTATCGACAAAGATGATTTAATTTATCGCACTGAACAGGGTAAATTCAGAGCCATCGTCGAAGAAGTCAAAAAATATCACGAAAAAGGTCAACCTGTGTTGCTCGGTTCAGCTTCAATCATCAAAAACGAACTGCTAGCCAAACAGTTAGACGCAGCCAAGCTACCTTATGAAATCCTCAACGCCAAAAACAACGAGCGTGAAGCCGCTATCATCGCGAAAGCCGGCGAAAAAGGCGCGATCACCCTAGCCACCAATATGGCTGGTCGCGGTACCGATATTAAAATTAGTGACGAAGTCAAGAAACTTGGCGGTCTGGTCGTCATTGGTTCTGAGCGTCATGATTCGCGTCGTGTTGACAATCAGCTCCGTGGTCGTGGCGGTCGTCAGGGCGATCCCGGCACCACTCAGTTTTTTGTCAGCTGCGAAGATGATTTAATGCGCATTTTCCAAGGTGAACGCATCTCTAATCTTATGCAGCGTCTAGGTGTTAGCGAAGATCTACCTATCCAAAACCGCTCCGTCACCAAAACACTCGAAGCTGCCCAAAAACGCATTGAAGGATTCAACTTTGACTCTCGCAAAAATGTCGTGCAATATGACAACGTCATCAACCGTCATCGCCGTGTTGTTTACCTCATGCGCCGTAAAATTCTAGACGGCGAAAACATTTCCACCGAAATTAATCGTCTCATGAAAGAAGCTGCCACCAGCCTCACCGAATTTAGCTCCCGCATTAATCCTAACTTCAAAAAAGAATTTCTGGCCGTTTTTGACCTCGACGAAGAGTTAGTAGAAGCTATCGGCGTCATGCGCAAAGAAAAAGACCGCGCCAAACTCGCTCTCACCGCAATCAAAGAGGCTTATGCTGCTAAAGAGGCCGAATTTAGCCCTGAAACCATGCGTAAAGTCGAGCGCGAAGTTTATCTCAAGGTGCTTGACACTCTCTGGATGCAACATCTTGAAAATATGCAACATCTCCGCGAAGGCATTCATTGGCGCAGTGTCGGTCAACGCGATCCTCTTGTTGAATATCGCAACGAATCACAAAAACTCTTTGATGGCTTGCAGCGCAATCTGCGCGAAGAAGTTCTGAAGATCTTACTCAGCCTCACTTACCAAGAGGCCGCCAGCTCCGACATGATGGACGGGGAAGAGTATGATACTGAGCTCACCAAAATGGCTGAACACAGCACCGAAAAAGGTGTGATCATGAATTTAATTCCAAGACTAATACCGCCGCTAAAGCCAAAAACCAAAAACGCAACACTGCGCGCAAAAGCAAGAAAAAGCAGCGCCAAAACCGTAAAAAAGCCAAACGTCGCTAACCCCCAACCATGAAACATTCCGTTGAACTTATTAATCTGAAAAATGGTGCCGAAGGTTTACTGATTGATATCCCTAACGCCAGCGTCATGAACACTAAGGTCCAGTTTAGGGCCGGTATGCGCTGTGCTAAATCTCCAGACATTTATGAAATTGCCCACGTTGTAGAACATCTTAGTTTTGGCGCCAACGCTAAGTTCAAAGACGAGCAAGCTTACGAAGCCGAATTTACCAAAAACGGTGCTTACCACAACGCTTGGACTTCGGATTACTCGGTTTGCTATGAAACTGAATGCGCCGATTTCGAGTGGGAACGTATTCTAAATTTAAAACAAATCGCCATTACTAGCCCTAGATTCAATGAAGAAGAACTCAAAAGCGAAAAAAGCAACGTTCGAGCCGAACTAACCGGTTATATGAATGACTATTCTCGCTTACTTTGGCCCAGACTACAAAGCGCCATTGGCGAGTATGCCCCCAGTCTTCAACAGCGCATCCGCACTCTGCCTAATATTGAACTTAAAGATATTCGCGAACATTATCGTCGTACCCATACCGCCCATAACATGCGTTTCGTCATCGCCGGAAACGTTAAGCGACGTCGTCGCGAAATTATCCGACAACTAGAAGATTGGGATCTCAAAGCCGGTGAGCGTTTTAAAATTCCACGCGACGAACTCCACGCCTCAAAGTCCGTATTAATTCGTCGCAAAGACGCCAGCAATATCACTTTTGGTTTTTCCTTCGTTACACCCCGTTATCTCGAACCGCCCGAAACTCAAGCCATGAGTTGTCTCAATCACATCCTAAATGGTACTATGAATAGTCGCATTTTTGGCCAAGCCCGTAAACGCGGTCTAGTTTACGGTATGGGTAGCGGCATTAATCGCAACCTCCACAATTCTTCTTGGGATTTTGACGGTGAAGTCAACACTGAAAGCGCAGAGGAATTATTCGATCTAATCAGCCAAGAACTCACCAAAGTTTTAAACGGCAACGTTTCCGATACTGATATCGATGCCGCCAAATCTTACGCTCTAGGACGCTATCAAATGGGCGCCCAAACCGTGAACCAAATTTCCGACTACTACGCCGACAGTTATTTCTTGACGGGCGAAGTTGAAAAATACATTTCCCAGAAATTATCAAATCTATCGACAAAGCTAATATGATCGAATTAGCACGAGAACTTTGTGGCTCCGGCATCAGCGCACTTGTAGCGGTTAGTAATGCCGAAAAATCGCTGATTAACTCGCTTGAAGAAAAACTCCAAGTTTAATTTTTTCAAAAACCCTATATAATAGACCTTAATGAAAGTTGCAATTTTAGGTTATGGCATAGAGGGGAAGGCCGCCGAAGCTTACTTCAAAAAACACCATCATCAAACCAAGGTATTTTCTGATTTTGAAGAAGCAGACATTCCCAGCTTCAAGCTTGAAAATTTTGATTTAGTCCTGCGTAGTCCCAGCGTCCATCCTCAATATATCTTAAAGCCGGCCAATCGTGGCGATTCCACCAACTGGCAAACTTCTACCGAGTACTTCTTCAGACACTGTCCGGCACCAATTATCGGCGTCACTGGTACCAAAGGAAAAGGCACTACCAGTTCTCTTATCGCTAATATCCTAAAAAGCACCGGCAAAACCGTCCATCTAGTTGGAAACATCGGCGTTCCTGCCCTCTCTAGTCTTGACAAAATATCAAAAGATGATGTAGTAGTGTATGAACTGAGTAGTTTCCAGCTCTGGGATATGCAAACTTCACCCCATATCGCCGTAGTTTTACGTATTGAGACCGATCATCTCGACCATCATCCTAATTTCGAAGATTATGTCGCTGTCAAAGCCAACATCACTAAACACCAAACTACTGAAGATTATTGTGTGTATTATCAAAATAATCCTGAGTCCAGCAAAATCGCTAAATTTTCCTCAGGTACTATTTTGGCCTACCCTCTAAATTCACATCGTCACCAACTAGAAAAAATCTTAAATCATCTCAAATTAATAGGAGATCACAATCGCGAAAACGCCGAGGCTGCCATTCTTGCCGCTGCGGCCTTTCTCGGTAAGTCGTTAGATCAGTTGTTTGAAAATTCTGATCTAGTCACCGCCTTCCAAGCTGGGCTTTCTAGTTTTCAAGGCCTACCTCACCGCGTCCAATTTGTTCGTAAGTTAAATCAGGTTGATTATTATGACGATAATTACTCTTCGGCTTTTCCAGCGCTCGATGTCGCCTTACAGGCTTTTTCGAACCGTCCGCTAGTCTTAATTGCGGGTGGTAAAGACAAAAATCACGGTCTTAACATTGCCGAAATTCGCCAACGTATTTTCTCCACCCCTAATCTTAAACAAGCCATTTTGATCGGTGAAAATAAATCATTACTCGCCAAAAATATCGATCCAAAACTCTATCAATTTGCTGACACCCTAGAAAATGCCGTTTTTTTGGCTCGTCAAACCGCCGAGCAATACCAAAATTCCGTCGTCCTCATGAGTCCCGCTGCAGCCAGTTTCGACATGTTCAAAAATTTTAAAGACCGTGGCGAGCAATTTCAAAACATAGTTAATAATTTAAGGTAAAAATGTTATTCAAATCAAAAAAAGAACCAATTACCCCCAAAACTAGCCAACCTTTCAAATTTCTCAGTTATTATTTTGACAAAGCTAATCGTATTGCGACTTTTTGCTATCAAGGCGTAGATAATATCATTTTTACCGAAAAAGTGGCTTTCCCCACGATTAGCAATTTTAAATTTAACCCCAATCAAAATCCTGCTCTCGATGCTTTATTGGATCGCGCTCTGTTTCTTGCCTTTATCACAATTGGCACCAGTTATTATAAAACCTGTCCCACCCCTACTGTTGAGCTCAATACTCCTATCGACTCCGCCCAAGCTAACTTTTTTAATCAAATATACCAAGAGGGTCTTTCTCAATTTGCATTCGAAAATCATCTTACACGCGATCAACTTGCCCATTTTTACCCCACCCCAAATTACCAATCTCCTAATGCTATTCAATTTTACCCAAAAGGTATCATTAATCTACAATCCGGCGGTAAAGATTCCTTACTCACTACCAAACTTTTATTAAATCAAAATTTAGACTTCACGCCTTGGTATATCAGTAGTAGCCCTGAAGCCACGCACCCACAAATCATCGATCATTTCTTTGACCAATCTAAACCTAAAAATGCCAGCATCGTAATCCGGCAAATTGATCATGCCCACATTCTGGACACTTCTGGGCTTAACGGACATATTCCCATCACTCTGATCAATATCAGTCTGGCAATTGTTCAAGCAATCTTAGATAATCAACAATACGTACTTACCAGTATATCTCAAGAAGGAGAAGAACCGGTTGGTTACATCGGAGATTTACCGGTTAACCACCAGTGGTCAAAAACTTGGGTCGCCGAGCAACTGCTCGCACATTATGTTTACAGATACCTCACTCCCGACCTTGTCGTAGGATCGCCATTACGCTGCCTGAGCGAGTTGGCTACTGTCCAAAAATTCGTCAAACACTGCTGGCAAGAATACGGTTTTAGTTTTAGCTCCTGCAACCAAGCCAATTATAAACAAAATCAATCAAACTCCACCTTAAAATGGTGCGGAAATTGCCCTAAATGTGCCTGCACTTATCTGCTTTTTTGCCCTTTCTTGCCACCAAGCTCTTTGCAGCAACTTTTTGCCGACCAAGATTTATTTACCCAAGAAGCTTTGCTAACCACTTTCAAAGGTTTACTTGGCGTTGACGGTCAAATTAAGCCATTTGAATGCGTCAGCTCCGTGGAACAATTGCGCTTCGCTTACCATCACCGACAGTCCGGTTTTGGTAATTTACCATTTCAGGTACCAAACAGCAATTTCAATTACCTCGCTCAATATCCAATACAACAAAGAATCCAAGACCTTAAGCTACTTTAATCAAAATTCCAGACTATCTGCTTATGCTATTTTAAAAAACCTCCCGGTCGTATATAATTATACTTAAATGAAATCTAACGACCTACCCATCAACCAAACGCTAAATTTACACGACAAAAACTCGTCCGTAGCAGATACTTCACTAAATCCCAGTGATGATGATATTCGCTTTACTCCTCCAGCCAACCCTGCACCGCTAAAACCAGAACCTGCTCAAACTGCAACTGCTCCAACCGCTTCCACTCAAAGCACTACTGAATTTCAAGCCACCCAAAACCAAATCCAGTCAAATCTCCCAAAACCCAAAATTCTCATGGTGTTTTTTTCTCATCCAGGCGAAAATGAAAATGTTGGAACCGTACAAGAGGGAAATACAAAAATCGTTTCCAGAAACATCTCAATTTTTTTGAAAACACGTGGCTTCGATGTAGATACTTTTGAACTAGTATCGAGCATTCCTTATTCCGCTAATTACCAAGCGACTTCTCAGCGTGCTAAATTAGAGCAGACCAATCCGTCTACAGTTGGATATCTCGGCGAAGTCAATAATTTCTATCAATATGCTTTTGTTTTTCTCGGCTACCCCATCTGGCATGACGATATGCCTATGATTGTTTATGATTTTCTCGAAATCCATGGTCAAAATTTTACGGACCAAGGCTTAATTCCGTTTTGTACCCACGAACGTTCTGGTGACGCCGGAACCTTTGCCAAACTTAAACAAATTACTAATGCTAACGAAGTTTTAGACGGACTGGCTTTAACCGGCCAATCTGCTCGCACCCCAGACAGCCATCCTCAAATTCTAGAATGGCTAAAAAACCTCGGCTTCTAATTTGTCTCCTCAAAAA